>PYVG01000100.1 GCA_003030745.1 Pseudidiomarina aestuarii
TACACCAACGTCTGCACACACGCAACTAAGCCGTTGAATTTCTCAAGAGATACTCGGCCACTCAAAATATCGCTCATGTGAACATCAATGGCGGCAAAGCCAGCACGATCAAAGGCAGCAGCCATCTCCACATGAGAGTTAACACCCTGCTCGCGTAAAATAGCGACGACTGGGTCGCGGCCGGTGCTGATATACGGTGCTGCAATATCTTCTGACGGATCAAAGGTCAGGTTTGCAGATAAGCCTGGATCATCGAGTTTTTGCTTCGCAGCAAACTCTTCGTCAGCACAATTTGGGTTGTCACGTAGACGTTGCATTTGATGCGTCATTTCCGCCCAGACTGCGCGGTAGTGGCTGCGCAAATGCGACAACACTTCTTCGCCATTGCGATTGAAGCGCACCACATCTTCACGCATCGGTCGGCCGATGATGTGCACATATTCAGCCAGACCTTCATCTGCGAAGGCTTGCTGGACCGCATCCATATCGTCAACCAGTACCTGAATAACGGCACCTAATTCTTCATTGAAAATGGCGCTTAAGTCATCGTCACCGATGCTGTCGAGTGCAACTTCCACACCGCAATGTCCAGCAAACGCCATTTCTGCGACGGTTGCGAACAAGCCGCCATCCGAGCGGTCATGGTAGGCCACGACCTTTTTCTCACGGATGAGTTGCTGAATAGCGCGGAAGAAACCGGCGAGTAATTCAGGACGATCGACATCTGGCGCTTGGTCACCAAGCTGACGATAAACCTGTGCCAGTGCTGAACCACCAAGACGGTTTTTCCCACGGCCAAGGTCAATCAATAGTAGTTTGCTATCACCTTTATCAAGACGTAACTGCGGGGTGACGGTGCGGCGAATGTCACGCACACGGCCAAACGCGGTAATCACCAGACTCAACGGCGCAGTCACTGCTTTGTCACCGTCTTTGTCTTGCCAGCGCGTCTTCATTGACATGGAGTCTTTGCCCACTGGGATGGTGAGTCCGAGTGCTGGGCAGAGATCTTCGCCGACGGCTTTAACTGCTTCATACAAACCGGCATCTTCGCCTGGGTGACCGGCTGCGGACATCCAGTTTGCGGAAAGTTTCACGTTGGTGAGGTCACCAATGTCCGCCGCCGCAATGTTAGTCAGTGCTTCACCAACCGCCATGCGAGCCGATGCAGCATAGTTCAGAAGTGCTAATGGCGTGCGCTCACCCATTGCCATGGC
>PYVG01000101.1 GCA_003030745.1 Pseudidiomarina aestuarii
GAGTGAAAAGTGAATAGGGAACAGGGAATAGAAAGACCAAACACAAAAAAGCCAATCTTTGTTTTAGGCTTGTGACTTTCCTATTCTCTGTTACCTATTTACCGTTCACAAAAAAGGGAGCCGTTTAGGCTCCCTTTTTAATCAGTTCCAGCGACATTACGCGATGATCTTAGAGACTACGCCTGCGCCTACTGTACGGCCACCTTCACGAATTGCGAAGCGTAAACCTTCGTCCATCGCGATTGGGTGAATCAGTTCAACAACAAACTTCAAGTTGTCGCCTGGCATGACCATTTCAACGCCTTCTGGCAATTGAACAGCACCAGTTACGTCCGTTGTACGGAAGTAGAACTGTGGACGGTAGCCTTTGAAGAATGGAGTGTGACGTCCACCTTCTTCTTTGGTCAATACATACACTTCAGCTTCGAACTGAGTGTGTGGCTTGATTGAACCTGGCTTCGCCAATACTTGACCACGTTGGATCTCGTCACGCTTAGTACCACGCAACAACGCGCCGATGTTCTCGCCTGCACGACCTTCGTGAAGCAACTTACGGAACATTTCAACACCAGTTACGATAGTCTTAGTCGTGTCTTTGATACCTACGATTTCAACTTCGTCACCAGTACGAACGATACCGCGCTCTACACGACCCGTTACTACAGTACCACGGCCTGAGATTGAGAATACGTCTTCGATTGGCATGATGAACGGCTTATCGATATCACGCTCTGGCTCTGGGATGTATGAATCCAAAGCTTCTGCCAATTCAAGGATCTTGCCTTCCCACTTCTCGTCGCCTTCCAACGCTTTCAGCGCTGAACCTTGGATAACTGGTAAGTCGTCACCTGGGAAGTCGTATTCAGAAAGAAGTTCACGAACTTCCATCTCAACCAATTCCAACAACTCTTCGTCGTCAACCATGTCACATTTGTTCATGAATACAACGATGAATGGTACGCCAACCTGACGTGACAACAAGATGTGTTCACGTGTTTGTGGCATTGGGCCGTCAGTTGCAGCTACTACTAAGATAGCGCCGTCCATCTGCGCAGCACCGGTGATCATGTTTTTCACATAGTCAGCGTGTCCTGGGCAGTCAACGTGTGCGTAGTGACGTGCTGGAGTATCGTACTCAACGTGTGAAGTTGAGATGGTGATACCACGAGCTTTCTCTTCTGGTGCGTTATCGATCATTGCGAAGTCTTTCGC
>PYVG01000102.1 GCA_003030745.1 Pseudidiomarina aestuarii
CATTGATTATGTCGGTGCTGGCACGGTAGAGTTTTTGCTCGACAGCGACAGTAAGTTCTACTTTATGGAGATGAACACACGCCTCCAAGTTGAACACCCCGTCACCGAAATGGTGACTGGCCAAGATTTAGTTGAGTGGCAATTGCTGGTTGCCAGCGGTGAGACATTGCCGCTCGCGCAAGATCAAATTCAAGTGACTGGACACGCGTTCGAAGCACGTATTTATGCAGAAGATCCTGAGCACGAATTCCTTCCAAGCACAGGTACCCTGCATGTCTTGCGCACGCCTGCGACTGACTCGCACATACGTATCGACAGCGGTGTTATCGAAGGTGATGAAGTCAGCGCTTATTATGACCCGATGATCGCAAAGCTGATCGTGTGGGGCGAGAATCGAACGATCGCGCTCCGCCGTCTCGTCCAAGCCTTGCACGAATACCGCGTTGGCGGTGTCAAAACCAATATCGATTTTCTCCGGCGAATTGCCAATCACCAGCAATTCCAGCGCGCTGAGCTGACCACTCGGTTTATCGAAAAATACGAGTCAGACTTATTCGTCGATACTCAGCCATTCGTTGCCGAGTATGCAGTTATTGCTGCGTTAGCTGAAGTTTCCGGTGCCGTAACTGCCTCGGCAAACCCATGGGCGCAAAGGAACGGGTTCCGGCTCAACCAAGCGCCGTGCTTTGAATTGGCATTACAGTACCAAGATGAAGCAGTGAACGTCGCGATTGAACAAACACCACAAGGCTGGATCCAAGCGGATCAACCGGACATTGTTTGGCAAGCTCACTATCAAGGTGATCGTCTCATCGTCAGTCGCAACCAACGACAGTTCTCGGTTTATGTCTTTAATGCTGGCAATGAAATCACTGTATTTACTGAGCACGCGAGTCTTCGATTTATTCGCCATCGTGTTGCCGATACCCTGAGTGATGATCAAGCCGCAGGTAGCATGACTGCGCCAATGAACGGAACTATTGTTGAGGTGATGGTCGCAGCCGGTGATACCGTCGCCGCTGACCAAGCTGTCGTGATCATGGAAGCCATGAAAATGGAATACACCATCCGTGCCAGCCATGCCGGTACCGTGGAGAATGTTTTCTATGCTGCAGGTGATCTCGTCAGTGATGGCGCTGAACTGTTAAGTATTACT
>PYVG01000103.1 GCA_003030745.1 Pseudidiomarina aestuarii
GGCTCGTTGGGCGCTTCGGCGCCCTGTCACCACCTGCATGATCTTCGTATCTCTGGTGCTGCTGGGTGCGATAAGTTCGCGATTATTGCCACTGGAAAAATTCCCAGGCATCGAAATACCAGAAATTGTCGTCATTGCACCTTACCCCAATTCTACCCCTGCAGAGGTCGAGCGCTTAGTCACGCGACCATTGGAAGAGGCGCTGGCGACACTCAGCAATGTGGAGCGGTTGCGCAGTTCCTCTAGCTCAGAGGGTGGTCAGGTATTTTTACAATTTGCTTGGGGCGTTGATATTAACGCCATCAGTATTGAGGCACGAGAAAAAGTCGATGCCGTCAAACATCTACTCCCTGATGATATGGAGCGACTGCAGGTACTTCAGTTCAATACTGAAGATATGCCAGTCTTTCAGCTCCGAATTTCCAGTCAGCGTGACCTGTCGAATGCCTATGATTTGCTCGATCGCAGTCTGCGCCGTCCCATTGAACGCGTGGACGGCGTGTCACGAGTTACGCTCTATGGGGTGCAACCGCAACAGATTCTCATCCGTTTAGATCAAGCTCGCTTACTCAGCCACAACTTGTCGGTTGCGGAAATCACGCGCTTGTTGCAACGCGCCAATTTCTCGCTCACCGCAGGTTACATTGAGAATGCCAATGAGCGTATTTTGGTTAATCCGGTAGGCGAATTCCAGAGCGAATATGAGATTGAACAGTTTCCGATAAAGCCAGGCTTAAAACTCGGAGATATCGCTGAAGTTGGGCGTGAAATGCCGCGTCGCCAAGACGGCCGGCACCTCGATCAACGCTACGCGATAGGAATGGAAGTCTTCAAAGATTCGAGTGCGAATTTGGTCGACGTGTCGCAACGAGTCATGAACGTGATCGAGGAGATTCGTGACGATCCGCAATTCGATGGTATCAACTTGTATGTCATGGACGACACCGCAGACGGCGTCACCACGTCATTAAGTGACCTCGTCAACGCCGGCTTGGTGGGCGCTGCTCTCTCATTTATCGTCCTCTTTATCTTCTTACGCAATTTAGTCACGACGCTCATTGTGGTGCTATCGGTGCCGATTGCGATGTTCGTGGCATTGGGTGGCATGTATTTCTTAGGGTACTCGCTCAATGTGCTGTCCC
>PYVG01000105.1 GCA_003030745.1 Pseudidiomarina aestuarii
CGACAGTGGACATAAAACAGGGTTTTGGGCAGAAGAGTTTGCAGCGCCTTATTATGCGTTTAAGGACGCTGGCGCAGAAATTACATTAGCCTCGCCAAATGGTGGTCAACCTCCCATTGACCCAAACAGCCAGCAAGCCGATGCGCAGACGAACGCGACCGTTCGTTTATTTGAAGACGAGTCTGCTTTGGACCAACTTGCTACCACACTCAAACTCACGGAAGTAAACGCCAATGAATTCGATGCGGTGTTTTATCCAGGTGGGCACGGACCATTATGGGACTTGGTCGACAACCAAGAGTCGATTGGTTTAATTCAGAACTTCTGGCAGCAAGGGAAGCCAGTAGCTGCTGTGTGCCATGCGCCAGCGGTGCTTGTTAATGCCAAAGATATATCAGGCGAGCCACTCGTCAAAGGCAAGCGAGTCAGTGGATTTACGAACTCTGAAGAGGAAGCAGTTGGCTTAGCCGCAGTAGTACCATTTTTGCTCGAGAATCGCTTACGAGACTTGGGCGGTGACTACCAAAAAGTTGCGGATTGGGAGCCATTGGCGGTTGTTGATGGGCGCTTAATTACGGGACAAAATCCAGCATCGTCTGAAGCGGTTGCCGCGGAGCTGATTAAACAACTCCTCGGATAAGTTTCCAGATTAATAACGGCGGGTGATGCGAATACCCGCTTGCAGCTCACGGCCGACGCCAGGTTCAAAGGCGCGGCCGCTTCCTTGATTAACTACTACTGACCCGACATAGTCGCGGTCGGTGACATTATGGATCTTCATCCATGGCGCCAATGTCCACTGCGCACTCGCGTGTTCATATTGCACCGCGAGGTGCCACAGTGCATGACTCGGTGCCACGACCGTGTTGTCGTCGGTGGCAACCACATCACCGCGGTAATCCACCACCAGATTGAAGTGCAGTGGTTGCGGTAACGGTTGCCAATTGAGCTGTCCGTAGGCCTGCTGCTCGGCGATACCCGGTAAGCGATTGCCATCGCTGTAGGTTGCATCGAGCCAAGTAGCAGAGAAGCGCGCATCTAGGGTGTCACTCAAGGTCCAATCGGTTTGCAGCTCCACACCACGGCGCTCCGTGCGTTCGGC
>PYVG01000106.1:0-247 GCA_003030745.1 Pseudidiomarina aestuarii
CTGCGAATATCTTTGGGATGAAGACCCTAGCCGAGGGAGTTGAGTCTGCTGAACAAGCGCAAGAGCTTCGCCGCTTGGGTTGTGATTACGCGCAAGGCTATTGGTATGGTGAGCCGCAACCCATCGCAGACTTCGAAACGAATTGGTTGCGTGATGGCCGCGCTGCTGGTCGCGAGACTTCCAACTCGTAAGCTTGGCAACCACACGCCAATCAGTGCTAGGATGCGGCAATTCCAGTCGATACGTT
>PYVG01000106.1:257-1098 GCA_003030745.1 Pseudidiomarina aestuarii
CCTGTGCTGTTGATGATCGATAACTACGACTCTTTCACACACAACGTCGTGCGTTATTTCCGTGAGTTAAAAGCGGAAGTCAAAGTCATTCGCAACGATGAACTGACGCTGGCAGAAATAGAACAGCTCCCACTCAGCGGTATCGTCATTTCACCGGGTCCTTGTACGCCCAATGAAGCGGGCATTTCACTTGCCGCTATCGAACACTTTGCGGGAAAACTTCCCATTCTTGGCGTGTGTTTGGGGCATCAGGCCATTGGCCAAGTGTTTGGCGCCAAGGTAATACGCGCAAGCGCAGTCATGCACGGCAAAACGTCGAGTGTCGAGCACACTCAAGCAGGCTTGTTCCATGATCTACCGAATCCATTCACAGTGGCCCGCTACCACTCACTACTTCTCGCTAACGACAGTATTCCCGACACTTTGATTGTTGATGCGTGGACGACTACGAGTTCTGGTGAACGCGAAATCATGGCCATACGGCATCGCGATCTACCGATATGGGGCGTCCAGTATCATCCTGAAGCTATCCAAACCGAACACGGTCACCAACTACTGGCCAACTGGCTAACTGCCAGTGAACAGTAAACAGTGAAAAGTGAACACCAAACACTAGAGCGTTGCTAGCTACTCAGGTTTTCGCTCTTCTGTTCTCTGTTAACTATTCACCATTCACTGTGTTTTCAGCATATTCATGCAGCTCCTGTGCAAAACCAACTAACTCCCCGTGACAGCTTGATTTTTCTACGCTGTAGCGACGACAGCGAGCAAAAAATCTGCGATAATAGATGCACTTTTGAAGCCGAATTCATCTTTGAATACCCACAGCGAGAGGGAGTTT
>PYVG01000107.1 GCA_003030745.1 Pseudidiomarina aestuarii
CAAACGTGACCATTCGGCAGTGGATAAGAGAAACGGCCCATAGTCACTGGCTGCTAACGCTACAGTAAAACCCACAGTAGCCACCAACGTGATATAAACCGATTCCTTCCGTCCCTGCACCGCTAAGAACATGAGTGCAGGCAAGATCAGAAAAATAAAGCCCGCAAACATATCAAACGCAAGCCAGGTCATGCCCGTACACATGATGAATAGCCCTGTGCATCTGGACGCTTCACCTAGGCTCATCGCGCGCCGATTTGTCCACGCCTGCAGCAACGACTGCGCCAACGGGACGAGCAGTAACATGCCAAGCGAATTCGTGACGATGAGTATCAGCCAGACCATCCAACTGGACTCGATCGAAAAGAATCCCGCGCTGACTAGGTTGACGAATAAGATTGTTGAATTGGCCGCCGCACTCACCAGGCAAACACCGAAAACAAACGGGAAGATATCTTGGAAGGATTGCAGACCTTCTGGTAAAAACCGCCGCATCAAGGCTGCCGCCAGCGTACTCTCAACACCATTGGATAACGCTGCAATAGACGTGTGCAACCAGGCATGCTCAGTCAGAACTGCTGCCATGCCTGCGCTATTTGCAATAAAACTGGCGGCGACGACAAAAGGTACAGCCCAGTAGCCAAACCGCAGTACCATCAGTAAACCAATACCCGAGGGAAGCCAAATCAATGCAATATTGCCGGGTTCGAGAGAAAACAGCAGAACAGCAAAACGAGCACTAAGGAAATAGATTCCCGAGGCGATTAGCAAATAGAGGAAGTTACGACCGGTTAACGGCACGATGGATCCCGACGCAGCATGCATTTTATCCTTATTGTTCTAAGGATCAGCGTAGTCTGTCAGGAGATTTTTACCAGTTTATTTGGTGTCGTGGCTCGACTTCAATTGAGCAAGCGCGGCTAACCAAAAATCATTCCCCTTGCTGCGAGCAAACTCGATATTTCGCTCTGGAATCGACTCTGGTTCTTGATAATGCTGCAGTGCTTTTTCGACGCTACCTTCCCGCAAAATATGCAGTAATGGGTATGGCGCTCGATTGGTAAAGTTGGCTGGATCGTCTGCGGGCTCGCCGGCAAA
>PYVG01000108.1 GCA_003030745.1 Pseudidiomarina aestuarii
AGCCCGTTGCTTCACGAACTCGTCAATGAAATAGCAGAAGATTCCGTAGAACTCTTTTTCTACATCCTCATCATCAAGCTGATGTTGCCAGCTTGCCAATTGGCGGAGTGCTTTTTCTTCTTTGGTGTCACGCCAAAGTTCGAGTAATTGCGCGCTGGTGCGCGGTTGTTCATGGGTTTGCTTGTGCAGTGCCAGCAGTAAATCGATGCCTGGGATTTTCAGTCCTTTGAGTTCATCATGAATGGGGATGTCTTTGCCGATAGCTGGATGCTGTACCAACAGCCCAATGGCACGGCGCATCGGTGTCATTTTTAGTGCATCCGACGGTTTATTGCTTGCCGCTGTTTGTGTTTTCACATGACTCTTGATTTGCGACACATCGCGACGCAATAGTTTAGCTAAACGCTCGGTCAGCAACTCTTGGTAAAACTCGCTAGCGACTTTTTCAATGAGCGGTCGCGCATCACTCAATAGCGCACCACGGCCACTGTCAGTGCTGAGGTCGTACTGAGCACTCAGATGCTCAAAGAAGTAATCAGTGAAGCTCTGCGCCTGCCCTAAGCGCTGTTCAAAGGCTTCTTTGCCTTCTTTGCGCACGAGCGTATCTGGGTCTTCGCCATCGGGCAGAAACAGGAAGGTCATCGCGAGGCCGTCAGTTAGCAACGGCAACGCATTTTCTAAGGCGCGCCAAGCCGCATCACGTCCGGCACGGTCGCCGTCGTAACAACAAATCACTTGCTTGGTGGCACGAAACAGCATCTGCAGTTGTTCGGTGGTGGTTGCGGTACCCAGTGAGGCGACTGCATAGGAAATACCTGCCTGCGCTAACGCCACCACGTCCATGTAGCCTTCCACAATGACAACTTGGTCGAGCTGATTTTTATGCGCTTGTCGTGCCTCATAGAAGCCGTAAAGCTCGCGGCCTTTATGGAACACGCGAGTTTCAGGTGAGTTCAAATACTTGGGTCCATCACCTTCGAGGATGCGACCACCGAAGCCGACAACCCGCCCGCGCCGATCACGAATCGGAAACATTATGCGGTCACGGAAAAAGTCATAGAAACGGCCGCTGTCGTTATTGTTCAGTAGCTT
>PYVG01000109.1 GCA_003030745.1 Pseudidiomarina aestuarii
TGATCGACATTTAGAGATAGGAATAAAAAGTTTAAAACCAGATTGATCGTAGCATGTGCAATCAGTTTGATTAGAGATACAGGCTACAGGTCTAAGAGCTTGAGCAGATTCTATAGGTTCGGTAATAGTTAAAGGAACAACTTCGGATTGAGGTTCGGGATCTGAAATGGTTTGAGCTTCGGATGGTGAGAAAATAGAAGTAATAGCAATATAACCACCAACCAAAACAACAACAAATCCAATAGATAGAAATGTTAAAGAACGTTTTAACCAACGTGGCATTTGAGCTTTTACAGTGTGCCTAGTAGCAGATTTATATTTATCAAATAATTCCTTGGGATATTGGAAAGGAAAATTATCTAATTCAGGTAATAACCAACCTTTATCGACATCAATGTGACCGTCTTTTTGATAAACAATAGCGGTTTCAGTGCCGTGTTTACGTATAACGTGATAATGACGACCGACTAAACGACGAATATGTGAGTGTAAGAGTTTTGGATGTTGGGTGATTAAATAAATATCGTGACCAGTGTGGCGGTGTTTTTCTAAAGCTTGAATAATTGGGTTAGTGGAACGGCCACCCTGATCGGGTCCGAAATCTTCCTGACATTCATCATAAAATACTTGTGAACCTTCAGGAGTATCACGCCAATCAGGTGGAGATAAAGGAACATTAGGAAAATCTAAACCATCAATATCGGCAAAAATACGGCGTGGTGTTTGTTTGGGATCATCATTTTTTTTTAATAATTTATCGATGAGAGAAACGGCGAAAAGTGTTTTTCCGTGTCCAGGTATACCAGTAATAAGAAAAATCATAAAAGAATCCTAAGCACCCCCGCGGTCGCATCCGCTCTCCGCTGGGGGGTGCAATTATGTTGATTTGAATTTAATACCGAAAAAAGTAGAAGCTGTTGAGATAGCCAAACGTGTTAATACCGCTGATCCAATGATAGTTAGAAATTCGCCAAAACCACCGAGTAGCATGAGTTGTAATGCAGTTGCAGGTAGTCCATTTAGATTTGATACCGCTTCGTCAAAGAAAGCTTGTACAAGTGGCTGAAAGGCAGT
>PYVG01000010.1:0-36861 GCA_003030745.1 Pseudidiomarina aestuarii
AGGCGAGGATATCGACTTCATTACTTTGCAGAAGGTTAAATAGCGCAGTGACGCTGTAGCGAGGAACCATTTCCAATTCAACGCCAAGTTCATCCGCAAAAGCGCGGGCGAGGACATACTCCAAGCCCGCATCACGTTCTTGATCGAGGAAGTAAGTTGATGGACCGAGGAGCGTACCGACTCGCAGTACACCACGTTCTTGAATGAGTTCGAGTTGGCTGTCTTGCGCTTGCGGCGCGCAACCAAGCAAAATCATCGCACTGATGATTAAGCTAAGCCAACGCGCCAGCATGGCTATTCCCACTCAATTGTAGCTGGCGGTTTACCCGAAATATCGTAAACCACTCGCGAGATCCCATCGATTTCATTGATGATTCGGTTGGATACTTTTTCTAGTAAGTCGTAAGGCAAGTGTGCCCAACGCGCCGTCATAAAGTCAATGGTCTCCACCGCTCGCAAAGCAATGACCCAGTCATACTTACGCGCATCGCCCATCACACCGACCGAACGCACAGGTAAAAATACAGCAAAGGCTTGGCTGACCTGATGATACAGGCCGGCATTGCGAAGTTCTGTGATGAAAATATGGTCGGCACGACGAAGCAGTTCGCAGTACTCTTTTTTCACCTCAGCCAACACGCGCACGCCAAGGCCAGGGCCTGGGAATGGGTGACGGTACAGCATGTCATACGGTAAACCGAGTTCTAAGCCGATTTTGCGTACTTCGTCTTTAAACAACTCACGCAGCGGCTCAACCAAGCTCAACTTCATGTCAGCTGGCAAACCACCGACATTGTGGTGCGATTTAATGACATGCGCTTTGCCGGTTTTGGAACCCGCAGACTCAATCACGTCTGGATAGATAGTGCCTTGCGCTAAGTAGCTAACGTCTTTAATACGGCTGGCTTGCTCATCAAAAATATCGATAAATACACCACCGATAATTTTGCGCTTGGCTTCTGGGTCTTTCTCACCCGCTAAGGCGTCGAGGAACCGATCTTCGGCATCCACATGAACGATGTTCAGACCATAATGGTCGCCAAACATCTCCATCACCTGCTCCGCTTCTTGCCAACGCAGTAAGCCGTTGTCGACAAAGACGCAGGTCAGTTGATCGCCAATAGCACGATGCAACAACATTGCCGTGACCGAGCTATCAACACCGCCGGATAGGCCTAATACAACCTTGCCAGAACCGACTTGCTCACGAATACGCGCGACCGCGTCATCAATGATGTGCGCTGGTGTCCAGTTGCGCTCACATTCGCAAATTTCGACCACGAAATGTTCTAACATGCGCAAACCCTGACGCGTGTGCGTCACTTCTGGGTGGAACTGAACACCATAGAAATCGCGTTTGTCGTCAACCATCGCCGCAATTGGGCAAGTAGGCGTTTGTGCCGAAATACTGAAGCCTTCAGGCGCTTCAATCACCTTGTCACCGTGACTCATCCACACATCAAGAAGAGGATTACCATTCTCATGAACGGCGTCTTCAATATGGTGAAACAGTGGATTGGGCGCAATGCGTTCCACTTGTGCATAGCCAAATTCACGCTCTAAAGAGCCCTGAACTTTGCCGCCTAACTGGGCTGCCATGGTTTGCATGCCGTAGCAAATACCGAATACCGGAACACATGCTTCAAACACATAGTCAGGTGCGCGCGGTGAGCCCTTTTCTGTCACAGATTCAGGACCACCAGAAAGGATTATGCCGTTCGGCGCAAACTCTTTAATATCGGCCTCGGAAACGTCCCATGCCCAGAGTTCACAGTAAACGCCCAACTCACGGACGCGACGGGCAATCAGCTGCGTATATTGCGAGCCGAAGTCGAGGATCAAAATTCGATGTGCATGAATATCTTGCATGATGTCTTAACCCATCCGGTAGTTAGGTGCTTCTTTGGTAATTTGCACATCGTGCACGTGTGACTCGCCCATGCCAGCCGCGGTGACTTTGACAAATTGTGGTTTGGTGCGCATTTCTTTAATGTTGGCACTACCCGTCAAACCCATTGCTGAGCGCAAGCCACCCATTTGCTGATGAATAATGGTAGCGATTGGGCCTTTGTAAGCAACGCGTCCTTCAATACCTTCTGGTACCAACTTCTCCGCTTCGTTTGTCGCTTGGAAATAGCGATCAGACGAACCATGACGCTGATTCATCGCACCAATACTGCCCATGCCACGATAGGATTTGTAATAGCGACCTTGATAAAGTTCGACTTCACCCGGTGATTCTTCCGTACCGGCTAGCATACTGCCAACCATGACACAGTCTGCACCGGCAGCGATGGCTTTGGCGATATCACCTGAGAATCGAATGCCACCGTCGGCAATCACTGGAATGTTAGAGCCTTTCAATGCATCAACTGCATCCGAAATAGCGGTGATTTGCGGCACGCCGCAACCGGTTACAATACGCGTGGTACAAATAGAGCCTGGACCGATACCAACCTTCACAGCGTCTACTCCGGCGTCAGCGAGTGCTTTGGCGCCAGCGCCTGTAGCTACATTGCCACCAATAATGGAGAGCTCTGGATAGCGCTTACGAGCCCATGCAACGCGGTCTAATACGCCCTGCGAATGACCATGCGAGGTATCAATTAACAAGACATCTATGCCTGCCTCGACCAACGCGTCAATGCGCTCGTCGGTGCCTGGACCAACGCCTACAGCAGCGCCTACACGCAGCCGACCTAATTCGTCTTTACACGCATTCGGCTTGTTTTCCGCTTTGGTGAAATCTTTCAGTGTGATCATGCCGCGCAAATGGAAGTCGTTATCGACCACCAGAATCTTTTCAATGCGATGCTGGTGCATGAGGCCCAAGATTTCCTCACTGCCCGCATTCTCTTTGACGGTCACTAATTTATCTTTCGGTGTCATGATGCTGCTGACTCGCTTGCTGTCATCTTTTTCAGCACGCGTATCACGTCCGGTGATGATGCCGGCCAGTTCACCTGATTTTTCGACAACAGGGAAACCGTGGAAGCCATGTTCCAGTGCTAATGCACGAATTTCACCGAGAGTCGTGTCGGGTGACACCGTAATCGGATCAGAGACCACGCCGCTTTCGTATTTTTTCACGCGACGAACGTGCGCTGCTTGTTCAGCAATCGTCATATTCTTGTGAATGAAGCCAATGCCCCCTTCTTGCGCGAGAGCAATAGCTAGCGCTGCTTCAGTGACCGTATCCATAGCGGCTGAAACCATAGGAATATTGAGCTCGATGGTCCGCGTTAGACGCGTGCGCAGGTCGGCTGTATGGGGTAAAACGGTGGAGTGACCGGGGACGAGCAGAACGTCGTCAAAGGTTAGTGCTTCTTGGGCAATTCGTAGCATGGCAACATCTCACTAGCTGACTTAATGTTGCGGGAGGATTTTACTCGAAAAGCCCTTTTCAGTAAACTGATTTTTTGCTAACCGCCCCTACCGAGAGCAACATGCCATCTGCCACTGAACAACGTCAGGTTTTCACCGTCGCATCACTGAATGCAGAAGTCCGCCAAGTATTGGAACAGGGCTTCGGCATGGTCTGGCTGATGGGTGAAATTTCTAACTTCGCCGCACCCGGTTCTGGGCATTGGTATTTGACGTTAAAGGACGAGCGCGCGCAGATTCGTGCTGCCATGTTCAGAAGCGCGAATCAACGTGTTCGCATTCGTCCACAAAACGGTATGCAAGTGCTGGTACGCGCTAAAATTACGGTTTATGAGCCACGTGGCGACTACCAACTCATTATTGAGCACATGGAAGATGCCGGCGCAGGGCTGCTACAACAGCAGTATGAGCAGTTGAAACAAAAGCTGCAGGCGGAAGGCCTCTTTGACCCTGCGGTGAAAAAGCCGTTACCCAGCGAAATTCGACGCGTCGGGGTGCTGACCTCGCCAACCGGTGCCGCTATTCGCGACGTCCTTGCCGTGCTAAAACGGCGCGACCCGAGTATCGAAGTAGTGATTTATCCCAGCGCGGTGCAAGGTCAAGCTGCCACCCAAGAGTTACTACGCATGTTGCAACGGGCGTGTGATCGCAACGAAGTCGATGTATTAATTGTCACGCGCGGCGGCGGCTCACTCGAAGATCTCTGGTGCTTTAATGATGAGCAGTTGGCCTATGCGCTGCACTCTTGCCCGCTACCGACTATTAGTGCGGTGGGTCATGAAGTCGATTTCACCATTGCTGACTTTGTTTGTGACGTGCGCGCACCAACGCCTTCAGCAGCTGCCGAGTTAGTCAGTACTGACCAACGTGAGCGGCTGCGACACGCGCAGCAGTTCGAACAACGGTTGCAACAAGCCTGGCTGCGCTTCCGAACGTATCAGCAGCAAGCGCATCTGCACTTACATCGTCGTTTGCTTCAACAAGATCCGCAACGGCGTCTACACATGGATTCACAGCGTGCTGATGACCTGCAAGAGCGCTCCATTCGCGCGATGCAACGCATCATGCAAGGACAACGCCAGAACCAACTGAATTTGGTACAACGGTTGCAACGCGTGCATCCACAACGGCAACTTGAGCCATTGAAGCAGCATCAACAAAGCTTAGAGCAGCGGTTAGCCCGCGCTATCACCACGCGCATGAAAGAACGGCGGCAACAATTTGCTGGGCTGTCACAGGCGTTACAAATGGTGAGTCCGCTACAAACCATTGCGCGTGGCTATGCAGTGGCACAAAAAGAAGATGGGCAAGTCATTCGCTCGCCAGCTGATGTGGAAACCGGTGAGTCATTTCAAGTTCGGGTGGCACAAGGCCAGTTTTCAGCAGTGAAAACGGAACCCACTAAGTAATTCGGGCGAGTTGGTTTACCAGCCAGAACCATAACGGCAGGGTGAGAAAGCAGAACACAATGCCATAACCGACAATGGCCGCAGCTAACGTCGGCGCGAGTCCTGCCATAATTGCTAATGCCCCAGCTGAAATCATCGCAGGCATCGCTGCCTCTAGTAGTGTCACCTGAACCACCAGTTGGTCGAGACCAAAAGGCCATAGTAATCCCAGTACTACCAGTGGAGTGAGCACTAACTTAATCACGAGCGCGCCAAGCAATGGCCCACGATCTTCCTGCGGCAAGCGAAACTTCAACTGAAAGCCGACGGCGACCATAATGACCGGAACCAGCGTCACCGCCAATGAATCAATAAAACGTTGAACTGCCGCATGGTAGTCAATAGAGCGACACAGAAGCGCCACAATTAATGCAATGAACGGCGGGAAGGTGACGATTTTCTTGGTTAGCTGCCAAGCGCTCGGACGACGCGCCTCGCCACCGGGATCGGCGCTATACACCGCCGCTATAATGGTCGCGTAAATAGATAGAATTAAGAAGGAACCCAGTTGATCATACAACAGCGCAAACGGAATCCCTGCAGGACCGAAAAAGGCTTCGATCATTGGAAAACCGACAAATGAGGTATTCCCCCAAAGGCACAATAATCAGCATGGCGCCCGTTGTTGAACGCGACCACTGAAAGCGGCGACTGCACCACAGCAACAACGGCACCGTCAAAGCTAGTAATAACCAAGGTACCACCGCAGGAATGACCAGCGCGGTGGATAACTCTAATAGAGGAATTTTTTGTAGGACTAACGCAGGTAATGCCACGTAAATAACGTAGGCATTGAGGATCTGGCCCGTATTTTGTGGGAATTGCCGGCTGCGTTGTAGCAGTAAACCTATCAACAAATAACCGGCAATAAATAAGAAATTAGCCATGATCCTCTCTAATGTGCCAGGTCAACGGCTTTAGAAGCGGTGTTCAATCCCGATAGCTACATAGCTTTGGTCAGCATTGATGGTTTCTAAGTCACGACCAGTGTACCAAGCAAAGACTTTGGTGCTTTTACTAAATTTATAATCTGCACCAAACGCCAGTGAATTATCACGCCCATCTTCAAAGTCCATCATTTGGTACTGAACCTTCGCGACGAACTTACCAAATGGACGTTGTGCACTGACCACATAACCATCGGCTTGCGCAGTACCATCGACTTGCTCTTGATCTTGCCACATTAGACCAACCATGGTCTCTCCGACGTTGGTATAACCAACCGCACGAATAATGTCATAGCCTTCGACTTTCGAGTCCATACCTGCTGCAAGATAGTAACTGGTATCGTCTAAGTCTTCGTCACCATAAGTCACCGCCATCGAAATACCATCATCAACGGCGTCGTCTTCACTGACTACGTAGCTCGCCGCAACAGCAAATTGATTCCATTTTGGCGAGTAGTACGACAACGTATTTTTCGTGCGATTCTCGCCTTCAAATAAGGCTTTCACGTCAGCCTCATAATCACTAAACGCGTCGATATCACCTTGCAGTGTTTTCAACACGGTATCACGACGGCCAATGGTCACTTCACCGAAGTTACCGCGTAAGCCAATATACTGATTCCGCGACTTCAAATTATCATCGCTACCCAAATCAGCAACATCCACTTGCCATTCTAATTGGTAAATGACTTCAAGTGTGTCGGTTAACTGCGCGCCCCCCTTCACACCAATGCGTGAAGCATTGCTAACAACTTCGCTATCGCTGCCCGCACCGTCATCTGACTGTTGCAGCGAAACATTGATACGACCATAGAAGTCAAAGGTAGGTTCGTCTGCTGCAGATACAGCAGTATAGGGTGCAGACAAAAGCAATGCACCAGCGACAAAAAATGTGTTCTTAAATGAGTTGATCATGTGCGCCATCCGATAATTATATGCTGCTCGGTACGAGCGCGCCTAGCGACACGCTCATCTTGGTTGCATATGGTATGGCACTTTTATGACAGCTTCATGACTCTATGAATCTTTTTTGTCATTTACATTTCAGTTTTACGTCACTTTCATTGCAAATTATTGATTTTATGATGAAGATTTACGCAATTCAGTCAACCGGTCGCGCTGCTCTTTTTCTGAGCTGGTATAGCGTTCCCACTGATTCGCTGTGCGTCGGACATCATCAAATTGCTTCGCTTGCGCAAATGCTCGGAGTGCTTCGTTGAAATTTTCTAAATTCAACTCCGCCATACCAATTACTAAATGCATATTGCCCGGTTGTTCCACACCACCTTTTTCTAAGGCTCGGCGGGCCGCACGAATGGCTTCTTGGTTGCGCTCTGCATTAATCAGCACCTGGGCGCGTTGCGCATCAAGCTCGCCGTCTTCACTCAGTTCAGCCGCAGCTTCTAATGCAGCAACCGCTTTATCAGTTTCGCGCGCGGCAACCCAGCTTTGTGCCAACATTTTCAGGTTACGTAAGTTACGCTCAATTTTACCTTCTTCAAGTCCACGCTCGAGCACCTTACCGGCTTTGTACGGAACATCACTGAAGAAGTAGCTTTGCGCGAGATTCATCAGGTCGCTGCCCTTCGTCAAGAAACCTTGCTGGTAGGCTGCTTCTAATAACGCCAACTGCTTAGCTTCTTGACCCAGCTGACCATAGACGCCAGCCAATTGAATCCAATACTCAGGCTTATTAAACGCTTTCACCATGGTTGCTAGCACATCAGCAACCGCTTCGGTGTTACCCAATTCAAAGTGAATCGCACGTTGCAACAGGTACCAGTTTTCGTCACCGTAATTACCCTCGGCTTCTACTTTCTCGATAGCAGCAGTAATCGGCGCTAACGCCTCTGCATAGCTTTCTTGCTGATACAAGGCTTGTGCTTTTAAGACCAAGGCTTTGGTTTGCTCGGCATCACCGACCAGCGCTTGCCAGCGGTCTAAGAATGCCAGGGTGTCATCATAACGACCCTCACCCAGAGCCAACTGCGCTAAGCTGAATAAAGTGTTTTGTTGCAATGACTCTGGAATCGGATCTTCATCGACTACTTTGCTGAAGTAGTGAATAGCTCGCTCAATGTTGTCTTGACCGTAATACATGTAGCCATAGAAGTTCCATAACATGGCGCGTTCATAGCTATTCATGCTGCTGATCTTGGCCTCTACATTTTGCAATGCAGCAATACCCGCAGGAACGTCACCGGCATCAGCCAGCTCTTGAGCGCGTGCCAACTGGCTATACACTTGCTCACGCAAAGCCGGTGTGCGTTTGCGCTCTTGCGACTCAGCAACCTGCAACGACGTTGCAAATAACACCAATGCGATTAAAAATAAGTGACGTTTCATGAGGCGATCCTCTGGTTAACCATCTATCTCGAAGGTAATGCGGTTTTGCACGCCTTCCACTTCCACCGCATCGCCATTGACAACGCGTGGCTTGTATTTGAACTTCAACACCGCATCCATGGCAGCTTGATCAAAGATACTTTCCGGCTCCGCTTCAACCACACGCGGGTCACGAACCGTGCCTTGGCGTGTGACCGTAAACTCGACCACGACATAGCCTTCGATACCGCGCTGTAATGCCCGACGCGGGTAAGCGGCTTGTACTTTAACAATCGGCAAATATTCACCATCACTGGTATCTAAACCGAGACCACCCGACAAGTTCGTATCGGCTTGAACCGTGGCACTGAAGTCAAAGCCCGCGGCATCACTAGTTTCGGCTACCGTATCTGACTGCGGTTGCGGTAAATCAGGTGGCGGCTCTTCTGGCTCCGGCGGACGCTCGGGTTTGCGTTCCTTTTCCTGCACCACCTCTTCGGGCTTCACGCGCACAAAGTCGAGAACACTGCCACGGGGCGGGTCAGTCATTGCACCCTCACCACCTGTGATCAGTGATTGCATTAGATAAAACAAACCTAATGTAACGACTAGTGCGACGGCTAAAGCGGCAAAGAATCTCATCATAACTAGTCTTCTTGCGTTGCAATGGAGACGTCGAATACACCGGCTGCGCGCGCTGCATCCATAACTTTGATCAAGGTTTCAGTTGTGGCTTTTTTATCGGCTTGAATGACCACAGAACCTTGCGGGTTTTCCGCATACAAACGTTCAATGTTGGCTTGCACCGCACGCGCATCGACCTGACGTTTGTTGATCCAGATTTCGCCGGTATCGCTGATCGCAACCAAGATATTGGCGCGGTCTTTCTGCACAGCGGTAGACGCCTCTGGACGGTTCACATCAATACCCGCCTCTTTCACAAAGCTCGCGGTCACGATAAAGAAGATCAGCATGATAAAAACAACGTCCAACATGGGCGTCATATCAATGGCTGTTTCTTCTTCATCAATCAAATTCGCAAAATGCTGTTTCATCGGGTGAGACTCCTCATCCTTACCGAATTAGTGTTCGAGCAGTAAGCGTTCTTCGAGCTTCAATCGCTCGCGCTTCGCTGTACGTTGCAACCAAGTGGTCGCGAAAACTCCGGATAGTGCGCCGACCATGCCTGCCATGGTTGGAATCGTAGCTTTGGATACGCCAGCCGCCATCGACCGTGCATTCCCAGTACCCGATACCGCCATCACGTCAAACACTTCAATCATGCCGGTCACGGTGCCCATCAAACCTAACAACGGACACAGAGCAACAAGTGCTTGCAGAACCGGTAAATTCCCACCGAGTGCAATAGCTGTGCGGGAAATCATCGCCTGCCGAATTTGTTCGGCATTCCACGACGATTTATCGGCTCGTGCTTGCCAAGTGCTGCGAACATATTTGACGCGCTCGCGATGGCCTTTGACGTAGTAAAAGACGCGTTCCAGAATCATCAACCACATCACAAAAATCAGTACCCCGATGATCAGTAGTACCTGACCACCGGTTTCAATAAAGTCCTGAATAGCGCTGTAAAAGTCGATCATGAACACAATTAGTGCCCCCGCTCAGAACGCTCCGCAATAATTCCCGAAGCCTGCTCTTGCAATACATGCACGATGTTCTTGCTACGCGTGTTGAGCGTTGCGAACAACAACGTCATCGGAATTGCTACCACCAAACCAAGGACGGTCGTTACCAAGGCTTGCGAAATACCGCCTGCCATCAGTTTCGGGTCGCCCGTACCAAATAAGGTAATGGCTTGGAAGGTGTTGATCATGCCCGTTACGGTACCCAAGAGACCCAACAGCGGTGCAACAACCGAGATGATCTTGATGAAGGTTAGGTTGCGCGTGATCTTAGGAACTTCGCGCAAAATCGCTTCACTCAATTTCAATTCCAGCGTTTCGGTGTCGACTTGTGGATACTTGTCTTGAACCTGCATGACGCGACCCAACGGGTTGTCATCACGGGCTGTGGTGTCTTTCAACTGCTTGCGAACTTTGCCACCCATCAGAGTCAAGGTAACGAAGCGCTCCAGTGCAATCAGCAAACCAATCAGGCCAAGTGCCAAAATGACGTAGCCAACGGTTCCACCTTGGTCAACGCGCTCGCCCAAGTCCGGTGCTTGCACTAACAAGCCAAGAATCGAGCCACCCGTCGGATCCAGTCCGAACTGCACTAAGCCATTAGACTCAGTCTGCACAGCTTCAGCGGTGTCTAAAAAGCGCGATGCTGGCTGGCGAATCAGTTCAGCAACCGTGTCCGTACCTGGAACGAGCTCCAAGTACCTGCCATCAGCAACCATGTTGAACGTGCCGACACGAACCACTTCTTTCTCTACTTTCTCGCCATTCGCCAAGGTCACCTGAGTATTAAACTCACTGACTTTGCCTGACTCGGTCATTTCTTGTTGCAATGCAAACCAGACCGACTCAATTTCTTCAATGGATGCAAGCTTCGAACTCGAACCCATCTTTTGTGCGAGTTCGCTGAGGTTCTCGCTACGACCCGGGAATTCCACAGAAACGTAGGAGTTTTGCAATTTACCGCTGGTGTCACCCGCGACTTGCTGAAGTACACCAAAAAGTTCACGCAACGAGCCCATGCGCTGTGTCAACGCATCGGTCAAATTGCCAAGTTCAACTTCATTTTGCTCGAACTGCGTTTCTAAACGCTCACTCAACTGCTCTAAACGATCACGCTCATCAATGGCTTCGCGCAGGATGCGCTGTTGCTCATCGGCTTCGGCACGGAAGCGCGCTTCACGTTCTTTATTTTCTTCTGACTGAGCAAACTGCCCTTGCTGCAACTGGCGCAACAGTTCATCCAAATCAACCGGCTCTTGCGGTGCTGCGGATACCGATGACATCATGACAACCGCGAAAGCAATAAGTAATGTTTGTAACCCTTTCATCATTATTCTCCCGCAGCTGAATCAGCAGTAAAAATTGGCAACATGAGTAAGTCTGGTGCTAACTGCTTACGAGCGATACGCAATGCTTCTTGTACGTCACGACCATAGCTACCATCCAGTGGCTGCCATTCACGTTGTTGTTGATTCCAAACGCCCATGGTGCCGCCATCACGCGTGCGGTAAATGAACACGGTACGGCCCACACGCAAGAACTCGACGTCTTGCTCTTGGCCATCAACGTCCATAGCACCGTTGTACGCTTCAATGTTGCGGCCGTAATCGGCTTCAATTTGGTAGGCTTCCATCACGCGACGGAATTTCTCAGATACATCCACATCAGCGCGGTCCATCAAGTCACGGAGGTTCGCGACGCGATCTTTGCGCTCATTAGGTAAAAATGGGACATCCAGACGAACAAAAGCGTCGAGACTATCGATCATGCGTAACATCAGTGGCGTGATTTGACGTTCAACCACGCTGACTTCGTCAATCGACGAGTTTAATTCAGCTTTCTCGATGTCTTGACTGTCCAACTGCTTTTGCAACTGTTGCGTATAGACGTTGAGTCCATCAATTTGACGAGAAATTTGTTTGTACTGTTGAATCCGCTCTTGAATGGAATCGGCAATATCTTCCACTTTGAGTTGCGAGCTTTTCGCAGATTGGTTGATGGTGCTGGCAGCATCCACAACCGGTTCGAGGGACTGATCTTGCGCGAATACTGTTGCTGTTGAAAACAGCGTCAGCACCAGCACAGAAGGAATAGACACAAGCCGCATGGCAACACCCTACATATCGTGATGAATGATGGATTGCACAATACGGCAATTGTGTGACAGCTTGGTGACTGCTTTATTTCAGTTATGTGTCAATGTGACACTTTTATGCTGTTTTAATGTCTTTATGATTGTTTTTGTTCGGATTTTTCGGTTTCACGCTGCGCACTAAAGGCTTCACCTAAAGTGCGCATGTCGACGCCACTAGGATGTTGGAATACCCGTAAACCGAACTCACTCACAATGGCATACAAATGGTCAAAAATGTCAGATTGAATCTGCTCATACTCGGTCCATTTGATGGTGTTGGTGAAACAATACACCTCGAGTGGTAAGCCGTCCGCGGTTGGGTTTAACTGCCGCACCATCAATGTCATGTCTTGATGAATGTGCGGATGACTTTTCAGATACTCGAGAACATAAGCGCGGAAGGTTCCTATGTTCGAAATCCGTCGGGTGTTCACGGGCTCTTTGCCAGCATCTTTGAGCTCTTGGTTCCAAGCGTCAATCTCTTCTTGCTTGGTTTTCAAGTAATCCTGCAATAGTCGAAAACGGCGCAGTTTGTCGCGCTCTTCGGTGCTGAGGAAGTGAATCGACTGTTGATCCAGGAACAGGCTGCGCTTAATTCGGCGCCCACCGGACTCTTGCATACCGCGCCAGTTTTTAAAGGGATCGGAGATAAACCGCTTGGTTGGAATAAAGGTGATGGTTTTATCCCAGTTCTGCACTTTCACTTGGTGCAACGCGATATCAATGACATCACCATCGGCATTGAGGTTCGGCATTTCGACCCAATCACCTACCCGAATAATGTCATTTGAGGTGATTTGCACACTCGCGACCAGTGACAGCAACGTATCTTGGAACACCAACATGACCACGGCGGCCATGGCACCTAAACCAGAGAGGAGTATAACCGGCGACTTATCAATCAGCGCGGCAATGACCAAAATAGCTGCAATGGCATAAATGCCAATCTTAACCACTTGGATATACCCCTTAATCGGCCGCAGATGTGCGTCTTCGCCGCGTTCATAAAAGGTATTGATGACCGTCAATACACCACTAATCGAGCGGGCAACAGTCAAGATAATGAATGCGATGGAGACGTTATCAACAACAATTGCCACTGTTTCCGCTAAGTTCGGAACTTCGATAATCCAGTGGGAGATAACCAACGCAGGAACAACGTTGGCTAGGCGCGCAATGACATTTCGCTCGAACAATTGGCGATCTTTACCAACCGGAGTGAATGACAGGATTCGCAGGGCACCGCGCAGCAGTATCTTTTTGACGATAAAGTTGGCGACCCAAGCGCCAACCAACAGTACTGCCAAATAAGCGAGCGTTTCCATATCGGGTCGCTCACTGAGCCAAGCTTGTACTTGCGCTATTGAATCCATGCTTTTCTCACCTGCTGTTACTGAGGTTGTTTCCTGCAGACACGATAAACCAAGAGTCGCAAGGGCTCAACATGAAAAAGGGAGCCGTGTGGCTCCCTTTCAACTAACTACATTCCTAATTAAAAGGAGTAGCTGTATTCCACACTCACGCCAGTGCCGACTGAACGTTCTTGAATGGTGATGCCATCTTGTACAATGGAGACATCGTCACCCAGTAAATTCTGAACTTTCAGTTTTACATTGGAGTTAAAGTCAGGATACCAAGTATAAACTAAGTCTAAGCTATGGAATGGTTGCTCGAACGCGTCGCCAATACCCAACTCACCTTGTTTCACACCAGCGAAGGCAATCCGCTCGCCCGCAACGTTGTAAATCAATGATGCACTATGCTCGCCATCCAAAGAGTCGTAACCGAACTGCAGGTTAGCAACGTACTTAGAATGGCCGGTCATGCGACGAGTGTTATTGGTCAATTCGACGTTACCCGTATTCGCGATGCTGATTTCCGAATCCGATAACGTCAAGTTACCGCTTACGAACAAACCATCACGCAATCCAGTCAAGTCTTTCAAGAACTCAAATTCAACGCCGTAAACTTCACCGGCTTGATCGTTCAAGAAAGTAATAACGCGGTCTGAATCGGTACCTTTGGCTTCAACGGCTTCAATCGGGTTCGCTAGATCTTTATAGAACAAACCAACCGAGTAGTTTTCGCCAGCTGGCAGGTACCATTCCCAACGCATGTCAAAGTTATCAATATCAGTGGTCGACAAGTTACTGTTACCACGGACCTTGAAGTTGGTGATTGGGTCAACGAACAAGACTTCAGTCAACTCACGCAGGTCTGGACGCACCACGGTGCTACCGTAACCAAAACGTAACTGCATTTCGTCGTTCAATTGATAAGTCAACGCAATACTACCGTAGATGTCATCTTCAATGCGTCCAGCTTCTGCAACATCACCAATCACTGTCATGTTACGTATGTCGAGCTGTGCCGCTACTTGCGTGTACTGCTCCCAACGCAAGCCACCGCTCACCCGCCAATCATTATTCAGATTGATGTTGAGCAAACCATAGCCCGCTTCAACCTGCTGTGCGGCAAGGTAGTTCGGGTCCGTTGCTGTCGGTGCACCGAACAATTGAAAGCCGAAATCTTCATCGATTAGGTTGCTATCGCTGAACAGCTCATCATAGCCAACGCCCTGCAACGCATCATTGGCGACTGTTTCAGCCGAAATCGCGAAGCGACGTGAAAACGATGAACGTGCCTTCTTCGAGAGCTGACCACCGCCCTGAACCAACACTTCAACAGAATCAAAATACAAAGGCAGTTCAACATCGACTCGCCAATCTTGTGCGTCATCTTGCAGCTCTTGGTACTGCAGCGTTGTGGCTGAACGCGTTTGTTGGAACGCTAAGTCACCAACACCATCGCCTAAATCACGGTTGCTAATTTGACGATAGAACACTTCGCCTGGCGCATAGCGATTAGCTTCAGACTCTGCATACTGCCAATCCACCGCGATATTCCACAACTCAGGGAAGAAGTGTGAACCACGCACTTGATTGGTCAATAATTCACGCTCTTCGTAGCGAATGTCTGTATCGAAGAATGACAAATTACTTTCAGTAATTGAGTTTGCAGTCTCAATACCACCCTGCTCTACGCGGTCTTGCGTATTGCGCAGGAATATCGTTGATGTTTCTACTTTATGGTAATCACCGTATTGCAAGCCGAAATTTAAAATACCACTGAGTTCAACCGTCTGCGCGGTGACTCGTGAAGCGGCATCTTGAATCACAACGGATTGGCCATCGGCAATACCGAGAACTTTCTCAGTTTCTTCGCTATTTGACCAACTGTTGTCATAGTCAACGCCAGCGAGAAAACCAAAAGTCCAATCGTCGTAGATATTGAAGCTATCACCAAAACTCACTGAGCCTTTGACATCTGGGCTCAGGCTTTTGGTATAAACTTCGTTCTGCGTATTCAATGAGGCTGCCAGGCTGCGGTTGATCGCTTGCGCGTCAGCAATGGAAATACCATCCACATTCGCAATATTCGCAGCATTGATGTTTTCTTGATAGCGCGCCAAAGCTGAGGCCATCGCACCCGATAACGCACGTGAGCCGTCGTCGGTGCCTTTCCAGTCACTACCGCCGCCTGCATAGGTCAAGCCATCGTCACTGAAGTTGGAATCCCAACCCGTGCCAATCGATACTTCAAAAACTTGGTCGGAAGGAATAGAAACGGTGCGAATGTCGACGTTACCACCACCAAAGTTTGCTGGCATATCCGGCGAGTACGACTTCTGTACTGACATACTCTCAATAATGCTCGCTGGGAACATATCGAGTGGAATGACGTTTCGAGTCGGATCGGGCGAAGGCACAGACGCGCCGTTGAGCTGCGTACTCGAGTATCGTTCACCTAAACCACGAACATAGATAAACTTGCCATCTACCAACGTAAGGCCGGTGACACGGCGTAATGCAGAGGCGGCATCACTGTCGCCAGTCCGCGAAATTTGTTCGGCACCCAAAATGTCGGCAACGAAAGCCTGAGCTTTACGTTCTTCGACAACTGCTGCGGCCGATCCTTGTAACCGCGTGCCTGTAGTGACCACTTCTTCAATGGTTTCAGCGCTTGCGGCGTCTGTAGCTGCTTCTTGAGCAACCGCAAGCTGGGTAGAGAGTGCTATTGCAACAGCAATCCCAACCTTGCTTTTGGTTAAAACGGCATGCTTTTTCATGAGAGACTCCGTATGCGTAGACTAATCTTGATGATTCAAAGAGATTGCACGTCCGTGTGCAGAATATTCATTTGATTAGTCGCGCAGACCGACTGTCCAGCCGTTAGTCCAATCGTCGTCTTCACTTACTGCACCGATAAAATCAACATCATCAAAGAATGGGTCGATGGTGCTCAAATCAGATTTAGGTGTGACGGTTACTTCAGCGCCTGAAGCGTCAGTGATAGTGCTTGCAGTAACATAACCTGAGCTTAACACTGTCGCCATTTCATCCAGCGTCACGTTCGTTGGATAGCTTTGGAACCAATCTTGTGTTGGTTGGTCAGCGAAGTTTTCGCTACAAGCAATGATGGAGTTTTCAATCGACAAATCGCCTGCTTGCGCCGCTGCTAAGGTGGTTGCTTGGTCAATTTCCAAACACTCGCCGCGCGCATCGGTAATCAAGAAGTTATACAAAGCACCACGAGTACCTTCACGGAGCAACACACCTTCAGACTCGTCTGAACCGTCAGTCGCCGTCAATGAACCGATTGAGGTGAAGTTTGCGATAATTGGGTTAGAGAATGGCGTTGCGTCGTTGTTACCGCTATTACCGTCTGCCTCAATGGCACGGTTTGCGCGGTCATCCGCATGCTTCACTAAGATATATTGAATTTTACCTTGCCAGCCGTCAGCCCAGTCTAACGAGTCATCGTCGTTACCAGTCAGAACCACGTTTTTCACGTTAGCAGCGCCACCGAAGAACTCGATGCCGTCGTCCAAGTTGTTGTGAACTTGGATGTACTCAAGTGTAGTACCAGAACCTACTGCGTTGAACGTGATACCGTTCAATTCGTTGTCTAAAGAAACTTCATAACCAGCGTATTTAACTAAAGCATAGCGAATTGAACCTGAGTTATCTTCGTTGTCGTCGCCACCATAGAAACCTGCGCCGCCTTCACCTTGAAGTACACAGTTCGCCAAATCGCTTTGATCACATTTGTTCGAAATTCCGAAGCCGTTGATCACCAAGCCACCCCACAAACCACGAGCGTTCGGGTTGGTTATTTGGTTGTCGAGTTCTTGCACAGAAGTGAATGTGATTGGGGCATTACGGTTGCCGTTCGCTTCGATGTTCGCGCCGCGAGCGATACGAACGAATGAATCGCCATCTTCAAACGCTAGGGTTGCGCCAGCATCGATAGTCAATGTTGGACCTTCACGGTTCACATCAGCTGTTGCTTCAACGTTTTCACCAATGTACAAACCATTTGGGAAAATATGTGCGCCACCTGGCAATTCTACCAAGCGGATGTCAGTTACTATCGGTTCTTCTGGAGTAGAGAAGCTGCGTGGATAAACACAATCAGCACCAATCTTCTCACCTTGTACGCTGGTGCCATCAACTTCATACGAAGCACAGTTGTTGGTCGCGCCGCCGCCACCCGAGTTATTGGTGGAGTTATCGACTGAGTTGTCGATAGAGGTCGGAGTCAAGTTGATGTCGCCACCACAGCCAGCGAGGAATAATGCTGCGGTTACAGCGCTCAGAGCAAAAATATTCGTGCGTTTCATATCGGTCTCCGTTGAGAAAGTAAGACGTATGTAAAAAGTTACGCGGTGAACTTTAAGTGGGTTATGTGACAGCGGGGTGACACCGATATGAATGCTTTGTGACAACTCGCTACGACGAGTTGTTATTGCGGATTCACGCTGAATCCAGTACCTTTTGCGCAAGCCTATTGCGAGATATTCATGACCACCACCAGTATTTCCAAGTCACTGTTGACCAGCGTTCTCTCTGTCTACTTTGTATTGACAGTGTTAGTGACGGCTGTCCAAGTGGTTGGTGAATATTACGATACCCAAGAGTTGTTGGTTGAAGAGCTACGCAACCAACAAGCGACCTTTAGTAACTCTCTGGGGCGTTCATTGTGGGAATACAACTACCCACAAATTGATGCCATTGCGCAGGGGTTGATCAGTATTCCCGCTATATCCGGCGTCGTCATTCGTGATGATACCGGTGCAGTGCTGGCAAATCTCGGCCGTACAGGACCATTAAGCATACTCCCACAAGAGCCAATGGAGAGTTACACGTTGGCTGAACGAGAAGGACTCTTCGGCTACTTTTCTACCTTGGTGTTTGAGTTCTCGGGCAATTCGACACAAGTAGGTGATGTGACGCTCTTCTCAACGCGGGATATAGCCATTGACCGAATCAAGGTAACTTTGTATTTCATCTTTGGCAGCGCGCTCGTGAAAAGTACTTTCCTGATTTTGTTGTTTAGCTTGGCGTTCAACCGCATGCTGAACCGACCGATGCTTGATTTGACCAACCAAATTCGTCAGTTCCGCCTCGAAGATTTACCGCGCTCAAAGATTCATTTGAAAAATCAACGGAATCGTGAGTTTACGATGATTGAGCAAGCCTATAACCAGCTGCTTGATAATTTGGCGGACTACCAAGCCGACCTCACCCGCACCCAACAACAGTTTGAACAGGTGAATCGGCAGTTAGATGATCAGAACGCCATTCTCGAGCAAGAAGTTGCCCGTAAAACATCGAGCCTCAGCGGCGTATTGGTAGATTTAGAGCGCCGTAAATCCGAACTTGAAGCGCGACAAGAAAAGCTCGAACGGGAAATTCGTCAGCGGCAAGAAATTGAGCGCGACTTGCGGGAAACCAATACTCGTCTACAAAACTCATTATCAGCATTGGAACGTGCGCAAACACAATTGATTGAATCTGAGAAAATGGCATCGCTCGGTGGTTTGGTTGCGGGTATCACGCATGATGTGAATACGCCTATTGGGGTCAGTATTACTGCTGCGACTTTTATACGTGACCGCATTAATCAACTCCAACAAGCCTTAAAGGATAAGAACCTGACTCAAGCACAGCTCGCTGCCTTTCTTGATGAGAGTGATGAAGGACTGACGCTACTGGAGAACAATCTGACTCGAGCGTCTGATTTGATCGGTAGCTTTAAACAAGTTGCCGTCGACCAAACCTCTGAAGCCGTTCGAGAGATTAATTTGAAGAAATATCTTCAGGACGTCATTCAGGCATTACAGCCGCATTTTAAAAATTCAAAACATGTTATTCAGTTGGATATCGACTCAGCCATTACCATTCGCTGTCCCGCGGGAGCTATTGCTCAGATTTTTACTAACTTAATTCAAAACTCGCTGATTCATGGCTTTGAGAATCAATCACGCGGGGAAATCACCATTCAAGCGCGACGCGATGGCGATAAGCTGCTCTTCAATTACTCGGATAACGGCAAAGGGTTGACTCAAGAACAACTCGAGAAGATTTTTGACCCATTCTTTACCACCCGCCGCCAACATGGTGGTACCGGATTAGGCACGCACATTGTGCGCAACTTGGTAACCCAAACACTAAACGGTGTCATTCATGCAGACGCCGCCCCGGGCAAAGGACTGAAATATACGTTCGAGATGCCAATGCAATTCATCGACTCAACAAATTAACGAAGATAAATAAGGACTTTTATGTGGTTTCGTAATCTGCGTATCTACACCCTTGCAGACGATTTCGTTTTGCCAGAAAACCTCGACTCGGCGCTCGAAGCTCAACAGTTTCAGCCTTGCGGTCGTCAAGAACTTGCCAGTTTTGGCTGGTCATCGCCATTTGGCGCCAACAACGATCAACTCGTGCTGCGCATTGGTGATCACTCGCTGTTTTGTGCGCGCAAAGAAGAGCGTGTGCTGCCTGCTGCCGTTATCAATGGCGAGCTGGAGCAGCAGTTACAGGTTATTGAAGCGGAGCAAGACCGTAAAGTGGCTGCTAAAGAAAAGCAGACCATGAAAGAGGACATCATTCATCGGTTGATGCCACAAGCGTTCACGAAGTTTTCCAGTACCTGGGGCATGATCAACATGCAGCATCGGATCGTGATTGTGGACGCCAGTACCGCCGCCAAAGCAGAAAACTTCCTAGCTTTGTTGCGTGGTTCGCTTGGCTCTTTGCCAGTAAAACCGTGGCTTAGTAGTGATTCCGCCGAATTATTCTTTACCCAGTGGTTGCGCGATTCTCAGATTCCCGGTGATTTTGATTTCGGTGACGAATTAGAACTCCGCGATACCATTGATGAAGGCGGTGTGGTGCGGGCACGACAAATTGACCTCACCAGCACCGAAATCAAGAATCACCTCGAACATGGTAAGCAAGTCACCAAACTAGGCCTCATTTGGGCCGACCGTCTGAGCTTCGTCATGGAAGCCGACTGTTCGATTAAACGCTTAAAGCCAACCGACCGACTGACCGACGAACAAGAAAAGATTTCGAATATTTCGAGTGCTGAAAAAATCGATTCTGACTTTGCTTTGCTGTCCGGTGAACTCCATGAATTATTTCCTGCGCTGGTGAGTTTATTTCAGTCGCAAGAGGGTCTAGAGTAAGGACACTCCTTTTTTCATCTACGGAATGAGCCAGTCATGAAATTAACGAATAACAAAAATCTACTCGCTCTTGCGGTGCTCTCTGCTCTTACGGTCAGTGCCTGTAGCCAAGAGTCACAGCCACAATCCACCGCAACTGAAACGGTCGCAGCTGAGAGCTCGACGTATCAGCTATTGCCTGATGCAGCAGATCGTCTTGACATTTATACCAATGTTGATTTGACGGCTGATCTCAGTCATTTGAGTGACAACCAGCGCACCATGATTGGTCTGTTGATTGATGCCTCTGAAATTATGGACCAATTGTTTTGGCGCCAAGCGTACCCGGGTGATCGCATGCAATTGTTGGGACAATTGGCTGATCCTAAGGTACGTAAATTCGCCATGATCAACTATGGTCCCTGGGATCGACTCGATAGTAATACCCCGTTCTTAACGAACGTTGAGCCGAAGCCTGCTGGTGCCAATTATTATCCAGCCGATATGTCGAAAGCAGAGTTCGAAGCTGCTGACTTCGCCGGCAAAGTTGATTTGTACACCCTAGTGCGTCGCAACGATGAAGGCGAGCTTTACAGCATTCCGTACAATGAAGCCTTTGCCCCTGAACTACAGCGCGCTGCAGACTTACTCCGAGAAGCGGCCAACTTTGCCGATCATGAAGGCTTTGCAGACTATTTGCGGATGCGCGCAGATGCACTGCTCAGCAATAAGTATCAGGCTTCCGATTATGCTTGGATGGATCTGATTGATAACCCGATTGACGTGATTATAGGTCCCATTGAGACCTATGAAGATCAGTTATACGGCTACCGTGCCGGATTTGAATCGTACGTGCTGATCAAAGACATGGCATGGAGTGAGCGCCTCGCTAAATACGCAGAATACTTACCCGCGCTGCAACAAGGCTTGCCAGTCGACGAGGCGTACAAAGCGGAAGTCCCCGGCTCTGGTGCGCAATTGAATGCTTATGATGTGGTTTATTACGCGGGCCATTCCAATGCCGGTAGTAAAACGATTGCTGTGAACCTGCCTAATGACGAGGAAGTTCAACTCGCCAAAGGCACACGCAGGTCGCAATTGAAGAACGCCATGCGCGCGAAGTTCGATGAAATTTTGGTGCCGATTGCCGATGAGTTAATCGTCCCTGAGCAACGCCAGCACATCACATTTGATGCTTTCTTTGCGAACACGATGTTTCATGAAGTTGCGCACGGTTTGGGGATTAAAAACTTAGTGGGTAGCGAAGGCACGGTTCGCGAAGCGCTGAAAGAGTTTGCTTCACCTTTGGAAGAAGGTAAGGCAGATATTCTTGGCTTGTACATGGTCACTCAGCTGCTTGAGCAAGGTGTTCTGGATGAAGGTCAGTTGGAAGACTATTACACCACCTTCTTAGCGGGGATTTTCCGTTCAGTACGCTTTGGTGCCTCGAGTGCGCATGGTCGCGCCAACATGGTGCGGTTCAACTACTTTGCTGAAGCCGGTGCCTTTACACGCAATGACCAAGGTCAATATGCAGTCAATATGGATGCCATGCGCACCGCTATGAACGACCTGTCAGCCGATATCCTGACCTTACAGGGCGACGGTAACTACGCCGGCGTGAGTGAGTTGTTCGATACCATGGGTAACGTGAATCCGCAGCTGCAAGCTGATTTAGATCGACTCTCCGCCGCGTCAATTCCGGTGGATATTACGTTCACACAAGGTAAGAAAGTTCTCGGTTTAGAATAAGCTTGATTAGGAACTTTGGTGCTCACCAGCGAGATAAAAGGCGCTGGTGAGTTGCCGAAACTCATTCGTATATTCACCGTCCGCAGTTCGAATCGACAACGACTCGTGTCTCCACTCAACGGTCTCATTCGTCCATTCCAGTAACACCAATTTTGCCGGTTTCCCAACAACCGTTGCCACCTCGCAACGGCGACGTAGTGACAACTCACTCGGTGTTTCTAATCGCGTTTCCATGGTTAATGGCAGTATCCATGCAATCCGTCCTTGCGGACTCAACCATGTGGTCATGCGCGCCAACCATGCGGTTAAGGGTTGCTCCCCCTGCCGCGCTATACGTCGCTGCTCATGTTGGCTGGCTAATTGCTCGGTAAAATACGGTGGATTACAGACGATCAAATCGACGGGTTGTTGCGGTTGCCACTCGAAGCAATCGGCTTGTGCACACTGAACTTTTGCGGGCCACGGACTAGCGGCGATATTCTCTTGAGCTTGCTGAAACGCCTCTGAGTCGAGCTCAATGGCTTGGATTTGTGCCTGCTCAGAAGTGCGCTGAGCCATCATTAAAGCCAGGATGCCACAACCGGTACCGACATCCAGAATACGGCTAGTGGTTGGCTCTACGGCAACCCAGGAGCCTAAAAGCAAACTATCCGTACTAACTTTCATCGCACAGCGATCATCTTTCAGGTAAAATTGCCGACATTGAAAGCTCATAATGAATCATTGCGCTCGGTCATCGTGGTTGTGCGCACTAGTTTACAGGAAAATGTGATGACACCCGACTGGGATGATCTTGAATTAGATGAAGCGTTGATTGACGTTTTACTTGGCGCTGAAATCAATAAACCTGCGAAGGTTCAACAGGCGGTCATTCCTGAAGCTTTAGCAGGTCATGATTTACTCGTGAACTCACCAACGGGCACCGGTAAAACACTCGCGTTTTTACTCCCGGCACTCCAGCATCTACTCGACTACCCACGCCGTCAGCCGGGCCCTGCCCGTGTGCTCATTTTGGCGCCGACTCGTGAACTTGCTCAACAAATCTGGGAACAAGCGGACGCCTTTACTGAAACGACTGAGTTGAAATCAATTCTCGTGACTGGTGGTGTCAATTACGGCAGCCAACATGAAACCCTAGAAGCGAGCCACGACATTCTGGTATCAACGCCGGGGCGCTTGCTCGATTTAATCAGTGCCGACCGCTGCAACCTCGAGCTGGTCGAATGTCTGATTATTGACGAAGCCGACCGCATGTTGGATATGGGCTTTGCCACCGCGGTGAAACAACTCGTCAACGAAGCTCGTGGACTCAAGCAGACGCTGCTGTTCTCCGCCACCTTAGATTCCCCAGGCGTACGCTCTTTCTCAGCAGAGCTGCAAAAAGAGCCCATCACTTTAACCATTGAGCCTTCCAAGCGTGAGAAAGGAAAGATTCTGCAGCGCTGGTATCAAGCCGATACCTATGAGCACAAATTGCAATTGCTGATTCGTATTTTGCAGGATTTCCCCGGCCGTCGGGTTATTTTCGTGCGCACCCGTGAGCGCGTCGATACCTTGGCTGGACAATTACAAAGCGCCGGTATTCTAAACCTCACCTTACGTGGTGATATGCCGCAAGATGAACGCCAAAAAATCATCGCACGCATGGAGAAGTTTGATAACAGCACCATGATTGCCACCGATGTCGCAGCACGTGGTCTCGATATCGATGATATTGAAGTGGTTATTAACTTTGATTTACCGAAACAGGCCGATGTGTATTTACACCGCATTGGGCGCACGGCGCGAGCGGGTAAAACTGGCACCGCAATTAATATTGTGGAAGCGCATGACGCGCAATTATTGAGCCGGATTGAGCGTTATCAGAAAGCGAAGATTGACCGCCGGGTGATTGCGGAATTGAAGCCACAATATAAATTCCCCGGTGCGGCGAAGAAGAAAAAGGCGAAAAAGACGAAATCAAAAGCCAAATCAAAGGCGAAGAAACGTTAACTCGTTTCTTCACTTTTGCGCTTTGATTTTTTCCGGTGATGACGCCACAGCGCCCATTGATAGTAAGTCGCGGCACCGGCGGCGTCTGCTACCAAATCCCAACCGCTCGATGACCGATACGGCATCAATCCTTGGATATATTCAATCGCAAGACCATAGCCAGTTAGAATCATGACGGCTAGCCACCAAGGAATGGGAAAGGCACGATGAAAGGTCCAGGCCAAAATAAAGAATGCCACGAAGTGCACCACTTTATCCAAATGTTCAAAACGTGGTACCGCGTTCGCTTGGATTTGCACCAAAAAAGCAACCGACAACCCGATCAACACGAATAAAAACAACAACCGAGCGAACCATCGCTTTGCCATGACACCTTCCTTGCAGCGTACTGCACCCTTTAAGAATGAAGCTGAACCTTCAAGACCGCAACGTTTGAGTAACCTTGCTCTTGCAAGTATAAAGCTTGTAACTGACTCATCACACCTTGCTCACAATACAGCAGATAAGTTTTTTGCCTATCTAATTCAGCAAAGCGACGGGCTAATTTAAAAAACGGTATATGTTGAACCGGAGCGCCCACTTGCTGCTCATCTAAAGGCTTCGCCTCTTGCTGGTCAGCACTGCGGATATCAATAACCTCGGCGTTCTGTGGCACTGAATCGACCGTTTCCACCGCGCTCACTTGACTCGCCAGTTGCTCACCGAGTGAGTTTACTTCAACCACATTAGCAGCCAATACCTGACGTTCAATTAAGCTGTTATCCAGCGTCGATTCCGCTTCCAGAACCGCTTGTTTGCCAGCCTTTACATTCGGCTTCACTGAAATCACACCACAATATTCTGGCATACTTCTCGCTAAATCCGCCGTGCCAATTTGTTGCGCAATGTTAATAATCTCTTGTTTGTCCATGGTAATGAGCGGACGCAGCACTAACTTCTCAGTAGCTTCGTCAATCACGCTCAAATTACTCAAAGTTTGACTGGATACTTGGCCGAGCGCCTCACCAGTGACCAATGCGGATACGTTTAAACGATCTGCAACGATCTCGGCCGCCCGCAGCATTTGTCGTTTTAGCACCACGCCCATCAAACCTGTGTCGACCCGCTCTAAAATTTCTTCCACTACAGGTGCGAAGTCGATACTCACAAATTTCAGCGGATGCGATGCGGCATAGCGTTGCCACAAATAATGAGCCGTTTGACGCACGCCGGTTTCATGCTGCGCACCGCCCAAATTGAAAAAGCAAAAATGGGTACGAGCGCCGCGTCGCAATAACTGGAAACTGGCAACGCTGGAGTCAAAGCCCCCCGACAACAAGCTAACGACCGTCTCTTGGGTTGGAATTGGGAATCCGCCAAGTCCAGCTAGCTTGTCGCCAAAAACTCGTACGGTCTCACCATCAATTTCAAGCCGAATATCGACTTCTGGCTGTTTCAAATTTACCCGTGCACTAGGCACTGCCGCCAATAATTGTGCACCTACACATTTCGCCACATCTTGTGAGCTAAAATCATGTTCGCCTTTGCGATTCACACGCACTGCAAACGACCGGTTAGCAATGTTGTGACCCCAGGTTGCAACGGCCAACTCGGCAATAGTCTCGAGCGACTCGAGCGGTTGTTCGAATGATTGACTGAACCAAGCGATGCCTGGTACATCCTGCAATAGCCGCACGAGCTGCTGTTCAATGTTCGCAGACTGTTCAGTGGTAGCCACATCGGTGGCAATGATTTCAATGCGATCCCAACACCACGTCACTGTGACGGGCAGTTTTTGCTGGCGCAAGATACTTTTCAAATTATTGACTAAAACTTTGCCGTAACGCTTACGAACGCCCTTACTTTTAATGGTGATCTCAGCGTGGAGCCGGATAATAAATTTCATGATAGTGAGGTACTCTTTCTCGCATTGACTCTGTTTCACGCCCAAAATCCCTTACACCGGCGCAAAAGGGCGGTATTATAGCGGATTTGACCGAGTCACGGAATCGCGGTAATTTGTGCGCCTTACAGCGCCTCACGCTAACGAATATAGGGGATATCCCGAATGGCAGACACTCCAGCAGAAACGACCCAACAGCAAGCCGACGAACTTACCTTTGAGCAGGCCATGCAGCAGCTTGAACAGATTGTTGCTCAGCTAGAGCAAGGTGATATGCCATTAGAGGGCGCGTTACAGCAGTTTGAGCGTGCTATTGCGCTGTCACGAGTGAGCCAGAAAAAACTGCAGCAAGCCGAGCAAAAAGTCAGCCTGTTGTTGCAACAGCAACAGGGCGAGACACTCGAGCCTTTTGCAGAATCGTCACGTTCCAGCCAAGAGGATGACGTGTGACCTTAAACGCTGTACTTGCAGCAGCCAGAGAGCGTGTCGATAGTTTTTTAACACGCTCCTTAGAACGGTCAGACCGCCCTGCTGAAACTCTCAATCAAGCCATGCAATACGCGTTGCTATTGGGTGGTAAACGGGTGCGACCATTTTTGACGTACCAAGTCGGCCAGCTCTGTCACGCCGACGAGACCGTGCTAGATCACGCAGCCGCCGCCGTAGAATGTATTCATGCTTACTCGCTCATCCACGACGATTTACCGGCGATGGATAACGATACATTGCGGCGCGGACAGCCCACCTGCCACATAGCCTTTGATGAGGCGACCGCAATTCTTGCGGGTGATGCCTTACAATCACTCGCCTTCGAAATACTCAGTACCCCGGGTTTAGCCGTCTCAGCAAATTCGCAACTGTTGATGGTCAACGCGTTAGCCGCTGCCAGTGGTGACCGCGGAATGTGTGCAGGCCAAGCATTGGATTTGGATGCTACAGCCAAACAGCTCATCGAAGCTGAATTAGCGCGTGTTCACCGCCATAAAACAGGTGCCCTCATTCGTTGTGCGGTAACTCTTGGAGTGCTCGCCGGTGATGCAGACGCACAACAATGGCGCACAGATTTTGAGTCTTTCGCGGATTACTTAGGCTTAGCCTTTCAGGTTCAAGACGACATTCTCGACGTCACTGGCAGCACCACTGCACTCGGTAAGTCTCAAGGCAGTGATCGGGCAGCAAACAAAGCGACGTATGTAAGTGTATTAGGATTAGCCGGAGCACAAGAGTGCTTACATAATCTGCACCAGAAAGCACTTCATGCCCTGCGCAGAATCCCTTACAATACCCACACATTGGAAAGCTTTGCAGAAGCTTTATTAAATCGGGATCATTAACGATATGACAGAATCTGGCAGTCATCCAGCAACGCAATACCCTCTGTTGGATGCAATTGACGTCCCAGCCGATCTACGTGAACTTTCAGAGCGACAGCTCCCACAAGTTTGCGCTGAGGTACGTGAATTTCTGTTAAATTCCGTTAGTCGTAGTAGTGGCCATTTGGCATCAGGTTTAGGTACCGTCGAACTGACTGTTGCATTGCATTATGTGTACACCACACCCTATGACCAATTAGTCTGGGACGTTGGTCATCAAGCGTATCCCCATAAAATTTTGACCGGCCGTAAGGCACAATTGCACACCATTCGTCAAAAAGATGGCTTGCACCCGTTCCCATGGCGTGAAGAGAGCGAGTACGACACTCTATGTGTAGGTCACTCGAGTACCTCTATTAGTGCTGCGCTTGGGATGGCGATTGCCGCTGAGCGCGAGCAGACGCAGCAAAAAGTCGTCGCTATTATCGGTGACGGCGCAATGACTGCAGGCATGGCATTTGAAGCCCTCAATCACGCCGGCGACATCGACCCGAATTTACTGGTGATTTTGAACGACAACGACATGTCTATCTCAGAGAATGTTGGTGCGTTGAATAATCACCTTGCGCGCTTACTGTCCGGAAAGGTTTATACCTCTATTCGAGAGGGCGGTAAGAAGCTCCTGCAAGGTATGCCTGGTATTCACCATTTAGCCAGTCGCGCCGAAGAGCATATGAAAGGCATGGTTGCACCAGGAACCATTTTTGAAGAGTTGGGCTTTAATTACATTGGTCCAATTGATGGTCACGACGTCAACTTGTTGGTCGACACCTTGCGCAACATGCGCAAGTTGAAAGGTCCACAATTTCTCCATGTGGTGACACGCAAAGGCAAAGGCTACGAGCCGGCCGAAAAAGACCCGATTGGCTACCATGGCGTGCCGAAGTTTGACCCTGCTATTTCTTCACTACCTAGCAAGAAAGCGGCGACACCCTCTTACTCTCAGGTATTTGGCGATTGGTTGTGTGAAATGGCAACCCATGATTCCAAGCTCATGGCAGTCACACCTGCTATGCGCGAAGGCTCGGGTATGGTTCAGTTCTCTCAACGTTTCCCTGAACAATACTTTGACGTCGCTATTGCCGAACAACATGCGGTCACTTTTGCGGCAGGTTTAGCAATTGGTGGTTATCGACCCGTAGTCGCTATCTATTCGACCTTTCTGCAACGCGCGTATGATCAGTTGATCCACGATGTTGCGCTACAAAACTTGCCCGTACTGTTTGCTATTGATCGTGCGGGAATTGTCGGTGCTGACGGCCCAACACACCAAGGCGCTTACGATTTAAGTTACCTACGCTGTATACCCAACATGGTAGTTATGGCGCCAAGCGACGAGAACGAATGTCGCAACATGCTATTCACCGGGTATCAACTGGGTCAGCCGGCAGCCGTTCGTTATCCACGTGGCAACGGCAGTGGCTGTGAATTGGATGCTGAGTTACAAGCTCTAGAAATTGGTAAAGCACGCACCGTGCGAACCGGTAAGAAAATCGCTATTGCTAGCTTTGGGACCTGCCTTGCAGATGTCATGCCGTGTGCCGAAGAACTCGACGCAACTGTAATCGATATGCGTTTTGTGAAACCCCTCGACACCGCTTGCTTAGAGGCTCTTGCCAAAGACCATTCGTTGTTGGTTAGTGTTGAAGATAATGCCATTGCTGGGGGCGCGGGAAGCGCCATTGCGGAATACCTGCAAGCGCAACAAATCAACCTACCATTGTTGCAATGCGGCTTGCCAGATAGCTTTATTAAACATGGAACACAAGACGAGATTCGCGCCGAGCTCGGACTTGATAGCGCAGGCTTACTGAAACGTATTCAAGAGCGCGTAGCCAAGATGTAAGGTTGCGCCGGCGGCAACGCCAGCCAAAATGTCGTCAATCATAATGCCCAGCCCGCCGTGTAAATTGCGGTCGCACCAGCCTATCGGGCCAGGTTTGACGATATCGAAGAATCGAAACAAAGCGAATGCTAGTAACACATTCCACCAGGTTAACGGTAACGCCACCATAGCAATCAGAATGCCGCACACTTCATCCCAGACAATTGCCGGATGGTCATGAACACCCAATGCATTTGCGGTATATCGACAAATCCAAACACCGACCACAGAGAAAAGAAGCGTTACTGCTGCATAGTTGAGTAAACTCAACTGCGTATGTAACAACCAGAGTAACGGTAATGCAGCGAGAGTCCCAAAAGTGCCTGGAGCAACGCGTGCCAAACCGCTACCAAAGCCCAAAGCAAGAAAGTGGACTGGGTTGACGAGCAGGCGCGGATATACCTTAGGATTCTCCATCATCGCCTCTTTCGTTGCCATTGGCGAAATGCTGATATCCCTGTTTACCTGCTGGCAACTGCCACGGCTCACCATCTAGCTCGAGTACCACACGGTTGACCTCACTGGTGATGCGCCCAATACAACTCGGTTTCGTTGCCGAATGCGCCACTAAGGTATCAAACAATCCACGCTGGCTCTCTGGAACGGTAAAACATAACTCGTAATCATCGCCGCTGGTCAGCGCTAAGGCCAATGCTTGTTCTTGATACAAACTCTCGGTCATTGACAACGACAAAGGTAATTCATCAAGACTCAGTCGTGCACCCACACGAGAAGCTTTCAAAATGTGGCCGAGATCACTTAGCAGGCCATCCGAGATATCAATTGCACTGCTGGCAATGCCTCGTAGTGACTGCCCCAGAGCGACTCGCGGTGTTGGAAAGAAGAGTCGTTCACAAACCTTGCGATAATGTGGATCTGAAATAGCCAAACGCTTTTGTTGCACCGCTAACGCGAGTCCAGCGTCACCGAGTGCGTGGGATACATAAATCCAATCGCCGGGCTTAGCGCCGCTGCGCAATAAGCCTTTGCCTTTAGGAACCACACCGTGCGCCGTGACCGTAATCGTTAAAGGCCCACGCGTGGTATCGCCACCAATTAAGCTACAGTCGTAATACTCACTCATTTCCTTGAGACCCGTCGAAAAGCTCGTCAGCCACTCCTCATTAATTTCTGGAAGAGTCAACGCTAGGCTAAACCAACGTGGTTCAGCGCCCATGGCAGCGAGATCACTGAGGTTTACCGCAAGAATTTTATGGCCGATGGCGCGAGCAGGCGTGTTGGCATCAAAGTGTACGCCAGCAACCATGGTGTCGGTAACAATGACTAGGTCTTCGGTCGGGTCAATCGACACGATCGCACCGTCGTCGCCTACGCTGACTTGAACGTCATCTCGTTGAGCGAAGCGGTGCGTAAAATAGGTTTCGATGACATCGAATTCGCCGAATGCCATAGTCAAATCAACTTACTGGCGAGCAGGACGCAATGCGTCGATGGCTTTATCCAGCACACCATTCACAAAGCGATGACTGTCGTCAGCACCGAAAGCTTTAGCAAGCTCAATGGCTTCGTTAATTGCGACTTTATAAGGAACGTCGAGGCGGTCACGCAGTTCAAAGCACGCTAGGCGCAAGACTGCACGTTCGACATGGTCGAGATCTTTAGCTGGGCGATCTAAATAAGGCGTCATCGCATCATCAAGGCTTTTGGACTGCCCTGCAACACCACGAACTAAAGCCAAAAAGTAATCGACATCAATTTTTGAGGTATCGTTGTCCGTCAAAAACTGTGCTTCGATATCGGTCATGCTGTTCTGTGACAATTGCCAGGAGTAAATTGCTTGAACGGCAAGTTTACGGGCTTTGCGACGTGCTGCTGGTTTCATTCAATAACCTCTTATAACTGCTTTAACACGTTGATCATTTCCAACGTACTTAAGGCAGCTTCTGAACCTTTGTTGCCGGCTTTGGTGCCGCTACGCTCGATTGCTTGTTCAATGGTATCGGTCGTCAATACGCCGTTCGCAATCGGTATATCAAATTCCAGTCCAACCCGCGTCAAACCGCTGTTACACTCGCCTGCAACGAAGTCAAAATGGGGAGTAGCACCACGAATGACTGCGCCTAAGGCAATAATGCCGTCGAACTGGTCGGTCGCGGCTAATTTTTTGGTGGCTAGAGGAATTTCATAAGCACCAGGTACTTTTACCACAGTGATATTGTCTGCGCTGACTTGACCATAAAGCTTCAGCGTATTCAGTGCGCCTTCCAGCAAACTGTCGACCACAAAATGGTTAAAGCGAGCGACGACAATCGCAATTTTTGCGCTATTTGCGGCAATACCGCCTTCAATAACTTTCATGGATGAATTCCTCTTAACGAAACGGGCGCGATAATAGCACAAATTTTTGCTTCAGGCATGTTGTGGATTTTTGCCTTGTGCGTGAGCGACAGCTGCTTTAACGCGTTCTAATTCAGTATCAATATCACCGGTGATAAGAAGAGCCGGTGTGATCTCCAAAACCTTGCGGCTGAAGTCCAATGCAATAGGGATAACGGGTACGCCAGTAGTTTTGGCAATATGCAAAAAGCCCTTTTTCCATTCCGTGACTTTCTTGCGAGTGCCTTCTGGCGAGAGCGCTAGCACCAGTTCTGAACGTAGTTTGAATTGCTCCACCATTTCACCGACCACCCCTTGGGCTGAGCGGCGATCCACTGGAATTCCTCCTAACCAACGCAACAAATCATTGACTGGAAATCTGAAAATAGTGTGTTTGCCGAGATAAGAAAGTTTTAAACCCAGAGCCAACATCACAAACACGCCAATAAAAAAGTCCCAGTTACTGGTGTGCGGGGCAACAGGAATGATGGCTTGACGGGTGCGCGGCAATTCGCCTTCAATACGCCAGCCACCTAAGACGCGCAATCCAACACGCCCTATCCAGCGACTAAAAGCATTTCCGCGCGTCGGAAAATCTCCCTGCAAGTGTGCAGGGATCATCGTGTGCTGTGCTGTCATTGTGCTGCTAGAAGCTCCGCTTTCAGACTTTCCAACTTCAGCTTCACGCGCCGAATGTTATCAGGACCCATGCGCAACATTTGCTTTTGCGCGTCTGGCAAGCTTTCCAATTCAGGGTCTGCATAACGATACATGACCTTATCGTCATTAAGTTCAATGACCGTGCCTACTGACGGTGTCGCCAGCAGCATATCAATGGCTTCCATTAAAACTGTTTCTGGTTCCGCATCAGGGTAGCCAATTTCGCCTAATGCTTGTTTTACCAGCGGCTCGTAGCGATCCAGTCCTTGTACTAAAACTGCACTATCAAGGCTCACAAACCAATCGACAACCGTGTTGTAACGATCAAAGCTGCGCGGATCGACATAGATTTTGCCGTTCTGCTCAAGTACGCGGAAGCGGCTCTGTGGTCCTTCAATAATAGCTTTATCACGAATCACCACACCGTTACGCAGATTATCAACAAACACGGTGGCATCCCGCACAAGTTGCTCACTACGTAAAGGCTCAACGGACTGCTCAGCGGTTTCCAAATACCCTAGAACCTCGGTAGTACTTTCGCCAAGCGCGGGTAATTCCACCTCTGATTCAGGTTCAACCAGTGGCTCCGACTCAAGCTCAACCGTTGGCATTGGTTCTGGCTCATCAATAACCTCTGGTTCTGGCTCAGGTTCTGGCTCTTCGGTTTCCACCGCAACAGGAATATCAACAGGCTTCGGAGTCGGTTCTGATTGTTGTGACCAGAGCCAACCCACAACAGCAACAGCGATTGCTAGAACAACGATCACGGTCAAGATGAGTTTGCCGCGACCACTTTCTTCTTCGATTCTATCGTGTTGATGTTCCGCCATGCGCTTACTCCTTATTGATCAGCCTCAGAACGCAGGAATACCAATTCTGTTGCTGTAGATTCTGCCGAGCTAAATCGATAACCAGCAGCATTAAACTTCTGCAAATCGGCTATCGATTTTGGCTTATTGTTCATCATAAATCGCGCCATCATGCCACGTGCTTTCTTCGCCCAGAAGCTGATGACCTTGTACTCGCCGTTTTTCTCATCTTTGAACACAGGGGTGATGATGTCGGCGTTCAGTTTCTTGTTTTGTACACTACTAAAATATTCATTAGACGCAAGATTAACTAGTATAGTTGATCCGCATTGCTCAAGATCCTTATTTAGCATCTCGGTAATACTGTCGCCCCAAAACTCGTATAGGTTTTTGCCTAGCGAGGTCTCGAGCTTAGTGCCCATCTCTAATCGATACGGTTGCATTAAATCTAAAGGTCTTAGTACACCATATAGACCTGACAAGATGCGTAAATGTTCCTGAGCATATGCAATTGCTTCGGCATCAAGCTTTTCTGCTGACAAACCAGCGTATACGTCACCATCAAATGCATAGATGGCCTGCCGTGCATTATCAAGGTCAAATGGCGTCTGCCACTCTGCAAATCGGGCAGCATTTAAACCGGCCAATTTGTCACTAATCGACATTAAACTGCCGAGCTGTTGCGGCGATAATTCGCGCGCGACATCTACTAACGCAGTTGCATCATCAAGTAATCGCGGCTGCGTGAACTCTTTGGTGGGAAGTTCACTCTCATAGTCCAAATTCTTGGCTGGAGAAATAACTGCTAACATCCAATTCTCTCCTTATCGTGAAAATAAATATGGCCTTCAATGAAGGCCATACTGGATAAACTGTTTGCTTCGCCTATGGCATCGGTTCGAGGTCTTCGCCCTCTTTTTCCACTTCTGGTGGCATCAGATCTTCTCGACTAATACCCAACGCGTGCGCTAAACCGCTCGCAATGAAGATGGACGAGTAAGTACCGATAAAGATACCGAACAGCAACGCTGTTGCGAAACCGTGAATCAATTGGCCACCTAAGAAGAATAGCGCGAGTAATACCAGCACCGTGGTCAACGAGGTAATAACCGTTCGACTTAGGGTGTCGGTAATAGCTCCGTCGATAATCTCTTCTGGAGTGCCTTTACGATACTTACGGAAGTTTTCGCGAATTCGGTCACACACGACGACCGTATCGTTAATGGAATAACCGATTACTGCGAGCAAAGCTGCCAATACAGTTAAATCAAATTCCAACCCTAAGACTGAAAATAGACCCAATGTCAGAATAACGTCATGAGCCAAAGCCCCAACTGCACCCAGCGCCAAGCGCCATTCGAACCGAACCGCTATGTACAGCAAGATACAAATTAATGCGGTCAGCATGGCCAAGCCACCCTGCTCAGTTAATTCGTCGCCCACTTGTGGACCAACGAATTCGATCCGACGCATTTCAATGGTGCCATCACTCGACTCTTGTAGTGCCCGCAAAACTTGATCGCCTAGCTCCTGCGCTTTCACACCTTCGCGAGGTTCTATCCGAATTAACACATCTTCTTGGGTTCCGAAGTTTTGGACGACAGCATCGCCAAAACCACGTTCCGTTAATACTACTCGAACTGCAGACAAATCCGCTGGACGATCGTAACCGACTTCAATAACGGTACCGCCGGTAAAATCGAGACCCCAATTCAACTGGTTGATACTCAAGGAAGCAATCGAACCAATGAGTAAAATGGCACTAAAAATCCACGACACGAAGCGGTACTTCATGAATGGCAGAGCATTTTCCGTTTTGACTAATTCACGCATCTGCTTCTCCTACACCGACAACTTATCGATTCGTTTGCCACCCCAAATTGCATTCACGACTGCTCGTGTACCTACAATTGAAGTGAACATTGAGGTCAAAATACCAATTGCCAACGTAACCGCGAACCCTTTCACCGGTCCGGTCCCGACAGCGAACAATATGATCGCTGCAATCAGAGTCGTAATGTTGGCATCTGCAATGGTAGACAATGCACTGTCATAACCGTGATGAATAGCTTGTTGCGGACTGCGCTTCGCCTTAATTTCTTCGCGTATTCGCTCGAAAATAAGGACATTGGCATCCACCGCCATACCGACCGTCAGAACAATACCTGCCATGCCCGGCAACGTGAGCGTCGCACCAGGTATCATCGACATCACACCGATAATCAGTACCACGTTGGCACACAGCGCCATATTCGCGACGAGACCGAACTTGCGGTAGTAAATCACCATGAAGATGATCACCATGATGAAGCCCGCCACGATAGCTTGAATACCCATCTGGACGTTCTCGGCGCCAAGGCTCGGGCCTATGGTGCGCTCTTCAACAATTTGAATCGGTGCAATCAAAGCACCTGCTCGGAGCAACAACGATAAGTTCTGAGCTTCTTGCTGAGAACCAATACCGGTGATGCGGAAAGCACTACCAAGCCGCGCCTGAATGGTTGCAACGTTGATGACTTCTTCTTGGCGCTCAAAGATGATTTTACCTTCTTCATCACGCTCACCTGTGGCTTTAAACTCGATAAACAAAGTTGCCATCGGACGACCGATATTATCTCGAGTGGCCAGTGACATTTTGTCACCACCTGCACCATCGAGCGTAATATTGACTTGCGGGCGTTGGTTCTCATCAAAACTAGATGAGGCGTTGACGATATGGTCACCGGTCAAAATTACATCTTGCTTCAACAGTACGTTGCCGCCATTGCGATTCGGGTAAAGTTCACTACCGAATGGAACACGTCCTGCTTCAGCATCAAACACACTGTTTTCTGTATCTTGAAAACGAAATTCAAGTGTAGCTGTAGCGCCAAGAATTTCTTTGGCGCGCGCCGTATCTTGGACGCCTGGAAGTTGTACCACGATGCGGTCAGAACCTTGGCGCTGGACGACAGGTTCGGCAACACCAAGTTCATTCACTCGGTTGCGCAGAATCGTCACGTTCTGTGAAATCGCATAATCTTGCGTTTCACGAATTTTATCGTCCGTCATGCGCAAGCGAATGGTCTGCGTCGCTTCATCATCGATCAAGGTGTAGCCTTGATACTGATTATTGAGGAACGACTCTGCCGCCGCATAGTCTTCCGCAGAGCGCATCTCAATCACGACATCGTTGCCATCGCGATTGACACCACTGTAACGAATTCGCTCTTCACGCAAATCTGTGCGAACCGTATCCCGCATCTGGTCGAGAATTTTGCGCATCGCCTCACCCATGTCGACTTCCATGAGAAAGTGCACACCACCACGCAAATCCAAGCCTAACTTCATCGGCGATGCACCCAGGCTCTCGAGCCAATCTGGCGTCGCTGCTGCAAGGTTTAACGCAACGAAGTAATCGGTACCCAACTCGCGCAAAATAACATCGCGAGCTTTCAACTGATCACTGTCACTGAAAAGGCGCACGAGCACTTGCTCTTCTTCAAGCGTAATCCCTTTCATCTCGATGTCGGCTGTTTGCAGCGCTGACTCCACTCGACCCAGAGTTTCCGTATTCACGGTTACTGTGCGTCCAGCAGATACTTGCACTGCGTAGTCTTCACCATACAAGTTCGGTAGCGCATACAGCGCCGCAAACGCGATGATGAAAACCACCATTAGGTTTTTCCAGAGCGGAAACTTATTCAACACAACAGATCCTTAGCTCTAATTACAGAGACTTCATGGTTCCTTTCGGCAGTACCGCAGTGACTGCTGATTTTTGCACGGTCACTTC
>PYVG01000010.1:36871-37635 GCA_003030745.1 Pseudidiomarina aestuarii
GCCTTCAGATAATGCGATGACCATAAAATCTTTGTCTTCGCTGAGTTTCGTGATGCGGCCAACCATGCCACCATTCATTAGTACTTCGTCACCTTTGCTGACGCTGGCAATCAATTCTTTATGTTGCTTGACGCGTTTTGCTTGCGGACGATAAATCATGAAATAGAAAATCAAACCAAACATGACCAACATGAAAATAAGTTCCATGCCGCCACCTTGCTGTGCACTCGCGTCTTGCGCGTAGGCTGTACCGATTAGAAAATCCATGAAAGTCCCCTTTTTATAAAAATAGTTTGGATAGAGATGGGGCTCACTTTAAAGTAAACAAGCCCTATCGACCAGTTTTTGCGAATAGTCGGGCATTCTAACGAAAAACTGGTTAAATAGGGAGTGTTTACACAACGAAGCTAACCTGGATTCACACATGGACATGGAACTTCTGCTCTACATTGTTGATCACCTTGGCGTCGCGGTTTTTGCAGTGGCCGGCACGTTGTTGGCATTTCGCAAAAATTTGGATGGCTTTGGTGTAATTGTCCTCGCTGCCGTAACCGGGATTGGCGGCGGTACCCTGCGCGATCTGATACTCGATTTACCGGTATTTTGGGTGCATGACCCAAACTACCTTTACACCATTGCCATCGCGGCTTTACTCACTATTTTATGGCTCCGACTCCGCGACTATATTCATCAGACTACTCTGTTATTTGCCGATGCCGTTGGGGTCGCCTTCTTCACAGTGATGGGTGCACAGAAAGCCATGA
>PYVG01000110.1 GCA_003030745.1 Pseudidiomarina aestuarii
TTACTGACGCGCCTGCGGTATGACGTTGGCGTATTTTGGTCACAGCCCGGACGGATGTTGTTGCCAGGTTCTCTTGAGGGAGCGCCAATCCTCGACTTTTTCCCGTGGCCAGGCCACTTTAATGATGATTCCAGCACTATTACAAAAGCTTTAGAACAGCGGTTTGAGCGCTACAAAGCGGAAGTCGTCACACCGTTCTATCGGGATTACTTTTGTCGATTCAATCGGCAAATCGTGTTGGTGGATATTCTTGGCGCGATGCAACGAGGGCCAGTTGCTTTTGCTGATTTGCAATTGGCCTTGCAGGCGTTACTGCCGGTGTTTCACTATGGCCGTAATAGTTGGTGGCAGCGATTGTGGCGGCCGCATATTGAGCGTGTTGCCTTCGTCGCAACCAAGGCCGACTCGCTGACATTGTCACAACAACGAACCGTATTGGAATGGTTACAAGTGCTCGTCGGCTCAGCGGTTGCCGAAGTTGACTCTGCAGTACACCAATTACAACAAGTGGTGGCGGCAGTGAGAGCCACGGAATACGGACATCTAGCTGATGGTCGTGAAGTCCTGCGGGGTTCTATTGAAGGAACGCAACGCGCGTTTCATGTTGATTATCTACCAGCCATTGGCACCGAATTGGATGCCCCCATTGCTTTACCAAAGTTGGACCCACCACATGCGAATGAACCGGGGCCAGTACCACATCTGCGCATTGATCAACTGCTTGAGTTTTTATTGGGAGATTTAGCATGACGGAATCCTCGAAACGCCCGCAAGTTCAGTATTACGAGGCCGATGATTTTGTCGCACCGGAGCCGTCGCCCGCAGTGGAGTTGACCGATACGTTACCGTCGCGGTTTGTCGAACAGCCGCGCCAGCGTCGTTGGCGTGGGTGGCTAGCGCTAGGGATGGGTGTGATTGGCCTGTTATTGGTAGTTGAAGCCGTACTATTTATTCTGGCGAGCTGGCGTGAGTCATGGCTGCTGGGTGCTCTATGGTCTCTGGCTCTCAGTATTGTGGTAATCATAGCAGGTGGCTGGTTGGTGCG
>PYVG01000111.1 GCA_003030745.1 Pseudidiomarina aestuarii
GGCTCGATGCCAGTGTTGCGAGCAAGCTATCCGCACGCGCTGGCCAAGGCGTTGCTGCAGGTCTGCTGACAGCGCGACTTGGGCTGCAGGCTCAACAGTTATGCCGACCACTGATATTTCAATACACTCAAGCGCCGCGATTGAGCGTTATCCGCAAACACATGATGCAAAGACTAATGCATCAAGTTCCGCAATTTTGGCGTTCTGCAGTGGCAGCGAAGCAGCCCGTTTCGGTCGCTTCCTCACAGGTGGAAAAATAACGTTACACCTTTGTGTGCAGCTGACCTACTGGAGATAGTTGCGTTCAAACGAGAGCAGATGCACTCTGATAGCAGATGATAACAAGGATATTCTGCTGCTATGCGCTCAAACGATAATAATAACAAGCGTTGGCAACCCGCAACGGTGACTATTCACGGTGGTAAGAAACGTGATGAGCACGGTGCGCTGGTGTCGCCTCTCTATCAAACCGCCACTTTTGCGTTCGAAAATACTGCGCAAGGTTCGGCGCGCTTCGCTGGTGAAGAAGCAGGGTATATCTACTCTCGGCTTGGCAATCCTACCGTTACGGAATTAGAGCATCGCGTTGCTGCTTTAGAGGGCTATCCAGCAGCAGCTGCTTGCGCCACCGGCATGGGTGCGGTTTCCGCATCGATGCTCGCATTTTTACAGCAGGGCGATCATGTGGTGATTTCAGATGCTATCTATGGTTGTAGTTTCGCTTTATTTTCGCACCTGTTTACTCGGTTTGGTATCGACGTCACTTTTGTCGACATGAGTACGCCGGACCAAGTGCGCTCAGCCATGCGTCCAGAAACGCAGGTCGTCTTTTTAGAATCGCCGGTGAATCCGCATTTGCGCGTGGTCGATATTGCAATGGTCAGTGCCATAGCGCACGAGTTTGATGCGCGGGTCATTGTCGACAACACCTTTATGACGCCTCTATTGCAACAACCGATTCAGCAAGGTGCTGATCTGGTTTTGCATAGCGCGACTAAATACTTAAATGGCCATGGTGATGTGGTTGCCGGTGTTGTCTGCGG
>PYVG01000112.1 GCA_003030745.1 Pseudidiomarina aestuarii
CGTCATCATGCAACAAAGGCCAATGGATAGACTGAAAAACGCTTGGCCCATGGCGCGAATGACTAACTCCGGATCAGTGACTTGACTGAAATCTGGGGTTACATACATCACTAGTCCTTGCCATGCACCCGGGAGTGTCAGCACATAGATAGCCATTGCAATGAGCAGCACGAACAGCAACGGCATTAAACGCTTAGACCATCGCTCGATACCTTCTTTTACGCCGGAGCGGACCACACGGACGGTCATGACCATAAACAAAGCCATCATGATCAGGTTGCGTTCGATACTGAAGCTGACAAACCATTCGGCGACGCTGTGTTGGCCAAAGATTTCAAACACAGCAGAAAATAAATAGCCTAATAGCCAACCCGCCACAATCGCATAAAAAGCAAGAATAAAGCCGAGGGTTGCTAGAGCTACGACCGCAGCGATAACGCCTGTCCGACGCCACAGTGGCTTATGACTCATAGTACGCATGGTGGCAACTGGGTTTTGTTGGCGCAGCCGGCCAATGGTGAGTTCAGCCACCAAAGTCGGGTAGGCGAGGACTAAGATCATCAGTAAATAAACGAGGACAAAGGCACCACCGCCATTGCTTGCAGCTTGCGTGGGAAATCCCCAGATATTACCGAGACCTACCGCAGAACCGGCCGCGGCGAGGATAAAACCGAGTCGAGAAGAAAATGCTGGTGACGTAGCTGTCATAGTGAGTACCGCATAGAGAGAAGGTTAAAATAGCATCATTTACAGCGTTAATTCGCCACGTAAATTCTGTTGTAGTTGGTGCTCAAGCTGGGCTTGCGGTAAGTTCTGGGATAGCAAGTAGTGAAGCTTAGTCAATGCTGCTTCTATGGTCATATCAAAACCACTCACCACACCCATTTCTGCCAGCGCATTGCCCGTCGCGTAGCCACCCATATTCACTTTCCCTTTAAAGCATTGGGTACAGTTCAAAATGGTCGTTCCGGCCTTTATTCCACGTTCGATACTGGCGAGCAATTTCTTGTCTTGTGGCGCATTCCCTACACCGGT
>PYVG01000113.1:0-345 GCA_003030745.1 Pseudidiomarina aestuarii
TGAAAATGAACGTCAGAAAATCAGTCGTTGCCCAGACTTTACCAATTTAATTAAAGGGAATGTGGCCACTGAGTTTGATGAGCACCTGCATCAGGTGTGCTTTATTCCGAATAGTAAAATGGTCGAGAAGCGTAACGATGGTGCTCAGTACGTAGAGTTTATGGTCCAAGCCATCGAAACCGCCATTCAGTCGGATTCGAAACCATTTGTTTTGATTCATGAGGCAGAGGCCGATCGAGAGTTGACACGTCAGGTTATGAGTCGATTAAGCCGAGAGATCCCGGTTCTCGATCCGCAAGATGCTTTAAAAATTAAGTGCATAATCGGCCAATCGCGCTTGGCTAT
>PYVG01000113.1:355-1030 GCA_003030745.1 Pseudidiomarina aestuarii
GATTCCACGGTTTGGTCAGCGCGTTATCGCAAGGTATTCCGGTTGTGGCAACTGGGTGGAGTCATAAGTATCAGGAGCTTCTGCGTGATTATGAGTGCGCAGAGCAATTATTCGATGTTTCTGAAGATTTAGAGGCGGCACTGGATTCAATCCGTACCTTGCTTGCCGACTCGAATGAGTACGATGCACTGCAGACGCGCATCCACAACGCTAGCGCTTGGCAACGTGAGTCCGTTACGCAGATGTGGGATCGGGTGTTCCAGCTCATTCAAGAAAGTAAGCAATCCGCATGAGTTCCGAGCAAGCTTTAGTTAGTGTCGTTATTCCGGTTTTTAATCGTGCCCATGTTATTGCGCAAACGCTCGAAACTGTCGGGTTACAAACGTATCGTCCAATTGAGCTCATTATCGTAGATGACTGCTCAGCAGATTCTGAGCAGTTGCGCGATCGTATCAGCGAATTTGAACGAGCTTACTCGGATGTCCTCGTGCGCTATCAAAGGCATTCTGAAAACAGACATGGCGGGGCGGCGCGCAATACCGGTATCCAAATGGCCGCGGGAGAGTATATCGCGCTGCTCGATTCCGATGATTTGTGGCGTGCAGACAAACTCGATGTCACGCTGGGTTTTTTGAATCAGCATAATGATTGCCCTGGAGTCTATTCAGCGTTCTC
>PYVG01000114.1 GCA_003030745.1 Pseudidiomarina aestuarii
TAATCGATTAAATTTCTTGGCGGACAACCGAAGGGCGTCAGTTGCACATTCGGATCAATTCCTGAATTTCTTCGTTTCTTCCGGTTCGGGTTTCCTATGACACCCGAACTTTACCGTCGACATTATCGGTCATTTCTTCTTTAGCTTTTTTAAAGCTAACTGGTCTAAATCAATTTCATCGACAGCCTCTAGCCCTTTTTTTATAAGTAAATCAAGTACTTCTGTGTCTTTTATATTTGTTTTTGTCGATATTATTGTTTTTACGGTCAATTTTTCTATTTGACTCCATACATCATCTTTTATGTGTTTGCTTGGCATTATGATTCCTCGATTTCTGAGATATCATAAATCAATTACTAATAATATTTGATTCTTAGAACTTAGAGTGATATAAGTTTCCTTAATCTAATTTCTAAGAACTCAGTAATGTTTATAGATTGGCTCAAATGTTACCAAGATTTTGATTTTGACTTGCCCTATATCGGTGAAACGTCAGAAGCTATTTTCGATACTTTAACTGGTGAAATCCTCCATGAGAAACAGCCAACACAACGAGTTACTGGAAGCTATTCCACATCAATCGCAGTTCGCATCTCTGGTCGTCGTATCACTGTTGACGGTAATCCAAGTCGTTATGGCCGTATCGATAATCTTTTCGGTTACACCACAATCGAAGAATGCATTTCTGTTTTTAACAATTTACTCCTGTCTCTTGGCCTTCCACCTTTTAGTCGTTGCACACAAATATTTAGATCCCAAACTCCAGACGGTAAAAGAACTGTCACTACTTCTAACGGCTGTACTGTACAGCGCATCGACATTACGTCAAATTTTTCTGTAGGAGAGGGTAATGAACTTGCTTTTATTAAATCTCTGGCCACTCAGCGTATCAAAAACTCTATTCCAAATTTACACACCAACGGATTTACCGTTGATTGGCTTTCTAAAAAAGGTAATGCCTCCGGCACCTATCAGAGTTTTTACGGCAAACACAATGAAATTGAATTGCATCAAAAATCGAAAATCATTA
>PYVG01000115.1 GCA_003030745.1 Pseudidiomarina aestuarii
CAACAATATCGTGTTTTATATCTCCTTCATGAAGGCTTGTTAAATAAGCAAATTGCATATCAACTCAATATTACCGAAGCCACGGTGAAAGCTCACATTACCGCAATATTCCGCAAACTGGGTGTCTACAGTCGAACTCAAGCTGTGTTATTAGCTGAACGATTACAACTGGAAGCACCTGTAAACTAAATAAAATAGACAACTTGACTCGTTCACTACTCCTGATGATTTGTTAACAACGGTTACAATTCGTTACAACCCCTTGTGTAAAACCTTCCCTAAGCTCGTGTGTCAGTGGTCATATGCGTGCTACATTCTCATTGCTCATTACTAAAAAATAACAAGTCGGTTCAGTCTTATTCACAGGACTGAATGAGCAAGCACGACTCATGAGAACAATGAAGTAAGTAACCAGAGGTTAATAAACATGAAAGCAGTTCATTCATTGCTGCCCGCGTTCACCGCGCGCAAGCAAGTACTGGCGGTCGCGATTGCGTCGACCTTAGCGACCGGTTCGGTGGTTGCGCAGCAACTCACGCCGGCACAAGATCAACCGGTTCCACAGCGTGATCGCGCTGTGTTGGAAGCGAAGAAGTTTGAACGCACGAAGCTTCAACGAGAGTTTCCGACTTATTACATTGTGCAACTGGAAGCTCCAGCAGCCACTTTATATAACGGCGGCATTGCCGGTTTATCACCGAGCTCAGCCAAAGCAAATGGCTTAGAGCAATTCGATGCAAGCTTGCCAGCTGCTAAAAATTACCAAGACTTTTTACTGCAAGAACAGCGCAAAGTCATGTCTGCAATGCAGGCAAAATTCCCTGAGCTTCAGGTCAGCCGCCATTTAAGCCTTACCATGAATGGTATGGTCGTGAAGTTGCCGGGTAAAGTTGATGCGAAAGCCGAATTAGCCAGTATTCCTGGTGTGAAGCGCGTATTCGAAAACGAAATGATGTACACGCAAATGGACGCTTCCATTGACCTACTCAACACGCCAGAAGTGTGGTCAGTGTTGGGCGGACAAGATA
>PYVG01000116.1 GCA_003030745.1 Pseudidiomarina aestuarii
GCGTTAAAAAGCAAGTCGCTGACGGCATGGCTCATATCCATGCATCTTTTAATAACACCATTGTGACTATCACCGATCGTCAGGGTAATGCCCTGTCATGGGCGACAGCAGGTGGGTCTGGTTTCCGTGGTTCACGTAAATCAACCCCGTTCGCAGCACAGGTTGCAGCTGAGCGCGCTGGTGAAATGGCAAAGGAATACGGTTTGAAAAACCTTGAAGTGTTCGTAAAGGGCCCAGGTCCTGGTCGCGAGTCATCGATTCGTGCACTGAACGCGGTAGGTTATCGCATCACGAACATTACCGATGTGACACCGATTCCTCACAACGGATGTCGTCCGCCTAAGAAACGTCGCGTTTAATAGGCGCCATACGATAGTTGGAGAAAGATCATGGCAAGATATTTGGGTCCTAAACTCAAACTGAGTCGTCGCGAAGGAACAGATTTGTTCCTGAAAAGCGGCGTCCGCGCAATCGATACGAAATGTAAACTCGAAAGCGCACCTGGTCAGCATGGCGCCCGTCGTGGCCGTCTGTCTGATTACGGTTTACAGTTACGTGAAAAGCAAAAAGTTCGTCGTATGTACGGCATCTTGGAGCGTCAATTCCGTAACTACTATAAAGAAGCTGCTCGTATAAAAGGCAACACCGGTGAAAACCTGTTGCAACTGCTTGAGTCGCGCTTGGACAACGTGGTGTACCGTATGGGCTTCGCGTCTACTCGTGCGGAAGCGCGTCAGCTGGTGAGCCATAAAGGTGTTGTTGTTAACGGTACTGTTGTTAACATCCCATCGTTCAAGGTTCGTCCAGAAGATGTCGTGTCTGTTCGCGAAAAAGCGAAAAAGCAAGCACGTATCGCAGCTGCATTGGAACTCGCAGACCAGCGTGAAAAACCAGTGTGGTTGGAAGTAGACAACAGCAAATTGGAAGGTCAGTTCAAACGTCTTCCAGAGCGTTCAGATTTGTCTGCGGAAATTAACGAACAGTTGATCGTAGAGCTTTACTCTAAGTAAAGCTTAAGCATA
>PYVG01000117.1 GCA_003030745.1 Pseudidiomarina aestuarii
CCGGAAGTTTTTTGTCCTTCTGCCTATCGTTGGTATCTGCACCGTTCTATTTGCTGACGCAATTCTTGGCAACGAGACACTAATGATGCGCTTGAGGGGTGAGAATGTACACACGTTAGCATCGGGTGCAGGCGGCGATTTAACGTCAGGGCGCACGAGATTCTGGGCCGCATCCGTGAGGATTTTCGCCAGTGGCGGACCGCTTGAGTGGATGTTCGGTCGCGGATAATATAGAGTAAGAATGGGTCCGCCGCACTTTACATACACAACATTTATTTTAGTATTCCTAAGAGCCATTCTCACTATATTAAAACTAGCGATATCATAGCAGAAGACTATTTTAACCTCTGAATCTAGAATAAATGTCCTAATCTCTTTTCGGGCGGCAGCATGCCCGAACCACCGATGCTGGATGAATTTACTGCGTACCTGATCCAAAAGTGGTGTCTCATTGAACCCCAAGTCAATGACGATTGGGTCAATGAATATGCTTGACTGCGCGGCTTCCGCGAGACTGAGGTAATGGCCACCATAGCCTTTCCCAAAATTGAAGCTCACAAAAGCCACGTTAGCTAGTGGCTTATTCACGCTTTTTGCCCCAGCCGCTCTTCCGGAACGTCTGTAGCTGCAAAACTCTTCCCATCTGGCGCGATGTATCGCACCTCTGCTCGAAGGGGCGCGCCTAAGTCTCGTTGAGCAGTTCGTGAAATTTCCCGTATTAACATTAATACGTCATTGCTGGAAGCGCGCCCAGTGTTGACGATAAAGTTAGCGTGGAGAGGCGACACCACCGCTCCTCCTCGCATTCGCCCTTTAAACCCGAGCTTTTCGATGATTGAGCCAGGTGGCCCATGCTCTTTGTACATTTCCGGGTCGCTCACGAATACGGATCCGCAGTTCGGCAACTTGCGAGGAAACTTCCTGCTCCTCGAGCGCAAAATTTCTTTCATTTCTTTTCGAATATGAAGGGAGGATCCGCTTTGGAGAAGCAATGTTGCTCCCGTAATCAACTCTCCGTTCT
>PYVG01000118.1 GCA_003030745.1 Pseudidiomarina aestuarii
CCCTCGTTGTTCGCATTTACCGTCTCAAAATTCACGACGAAGGTGCGCTTATCGCAAATTTGCTCTGGGATCTGACCCACAGGCTTCCCGCATGTTCTGGAACCAAGCACCACCACATCCACAAACGGCTTCAATGAATTAATGATGAGCTCAGATGACGAGCAACTGGCAGCCGTTGTCAACACATAGACACGATCTAAATTGAGTTGACGAACCCCATCATAGAGTTGAAACAGTTCGGTATTGTTTTGATTCTGATTCTGGCTGTTGAATAGGTAGCGAACAAACGTCTCGCCAATAACATTATTGCCCGCAGCTTGTGCTCCCGCCTGATTCGCGTAACGCGTTAAACCTCCGCCGTTATAGCGAACATCAATCACCAATTCATCGACGCCGGTGAATTGATTGTAGGCAGAGTTGAGGTCGTTTCCGGTTCGATTAATAAAGCTATTGAGGACGTAATAACCCACTTGCTTGTTGTCGACGGTGAGCACGTCACTCGCGAGTACGGTGTTGGTTTCCACTTCCACTTTGGTCAATACATCGGTGAATTCATCACCACTTGGCTTCCGCCAGGTCAACTCGCGTGCGATACCTACTTCAGGACCACCCAGTGCATCATTGTACGTGCCATTTGCGAGCAGGGTAGCGACACTGACGCCATCAATCGCCGTTATTTCATCGGCTCGACTGATACCTGCGTTCGCTGCTGGGGAGTCGTCAAATGTATAATTCACGAACACGCGAGAATTATTCACGACCCGAGTACTAAAACCGAAGCCAGCGTACTGAGCGTTGACATAGCGGTCTTGATATTCTTGTTCCGTCAACACGAAACTGAAGCGATCGTCGCTACTGCGAATGCCCTCGAGAACTGCATAGATATCGGCATAACTTGCCAAGTTTACATTGGATGGAATATCTTCAACCCAAAAATAGTCATCGCGCATGTAGTCCAAGAAACGTTGTTTTTGATCGTTAACGGAACATTGTGCACCGAAGCCACCATCGGCCT
>PYVG01000119.1 GCA_003030745.1 Pseudidiomarina aestuarii
ATGGTGTCGTACTCCGCATTGCCCTTGTACATACATGCTCGCGTTCGACCATGTACTGCGAGCGATTGAATACCGGCTTGTTCAGCAAGTTGCGCAATCGCTACGCCGTTGCGATGTTCAGGATCCCAACCAGTCCGTATTTTCAACGTAACGGGCACCTCCACCGCATTCACCACAGCGTGCAGAATGTCTGCAACTAACTCTGGATATTGCAGCAGGGCAGATCCTGCCATCTTCTTATTCACCTTCTTTGCAGGGCAACCCATATTGATATCAATGATCTGTGCCCCGTGCTCAACGTTATGTTGTGCTGCAGCAGCCATCAATTCAGGTTCACACCCAGCAATTTGCACCGCTTTTATACCGGGTTCATCGGCATGGCCCATCCGCGCAATAGATTTGCGGGTGTTCCAAACGCGCGGATTGCTCGAAAGCATTTCGGATACAGTCAACCCAGCTCCCAACTCTTGGCATAATTGCCGAAAGGGAAGGTCTGTCACACCTGCCATAGGTGCGAGTATTACTGGATTATCTAATTGATAAGGTCCGATCCGCATCGGTTAAAAACTGTGCAACTCAAGGGTGGGAAATTTTAGGGAATTTATGTGCAAATGAAAAGGCTGGAATTTGTACAAATCCCAGCTTTTTTGCACTTTTTTGACTTGACAAAAGCGTTCTGTGATTAGGCTCTAAGCGTGGTTACGGCGCGCATGTAGCATCGCCCACTCGGCACACATTTGGGTTGGACTGAAGGTAAAGCTCGGTGCATAAGCAGCCTGAACTGCACTCACTTGCCGCTCGAGGATACCCGACATCACTAAGTCACCCTGTGGACCAACATAGGCGCTGATCACACTAGCAAGATCTTGTAATGGTCCGGCTAACACGTTGGCCAATACAATATCTGCTGCTAATTCAGGTTGTTGACTCGGTAGGTATACTTCCAGCCTATCCGCAACGCCATTACGTTCAGCATTGTCACGACTGGCAATTAAGGCTTGTTGGTCGATA
>PYVG01000011.1 GCA_003030745.1 Pseudidiomarina aestuarii
CGCCAATTACCCAGTCAAAATTACCAATCTGATTTAATCAAGAATTGGACGATTAAAGGTTTATCAAGCGAATAGGTAGAAGGGATTCAGAAGACTCAGAAGATTGGTTGCGGGGGCAGGATTTGAACCTACGACCTTCGGGTTATGAGCCCGACGAGCTACCAGACTGCTCCACCCCGCGTCCGAGTGAAGCGCATACTACGGGGTTCGCTGACCGAACGCAAGCGCCATTTCATCCAGTTGCCTACTTATTCAACAGTAGTACTGTCAACCGCTGGTTATTTGAGCGTTTTGCTGATTCCAGCCGCAATATTGCCGCCATGGCATACAGACGAATCGAATTTCGGTATACTAGCGCCGATTCTAAACACAGCTCAAAGAGTACGTTTTTACGTCTGCTCGCTACAGGAAAGAACTAGCCCTATGTCCCAACAACTGCAACTATTTGCCACCTGTGCTAAAGGTTTCGAACCCTTATTGTTCGATGAATTAATCGAAATAGGCGGTATTGAAGTCAAACAAACACAAGGCGGCTGTTGGTTCCAAGGCACGCAGCGTGAAGCTTATTTAGCCAATCTCTGGAGTCGCTTTGCAAACCGCATCCTCCTGCAGTTAGGCCAATGCCCAATTACACAAGTCAGCGCCATTCCTGCGGAGGTGCAAGCAACCAATTGGAGTCAAGTGTTTGACCCAACCGAGCCCTTTATCGTGGATTTTCATGGGCGTCACCCAGAAATTCGGCACACCCAATTCGGCGCTCAACTGATTAAAGATGGCATTGTCGATTACTTTCGAGCAGAGGGTATTGAGCGCCCATCGGTCGATAAGCATGCCAATGTTCGCATCTATGCACACGTCCACAAAGATACACTGACGTGGTACTTGGATTTGTCGGGTGAAAGCCTGCATGTGCGCGGCTATCGCCAACAACAGGGCAGTGCACCATTACGTGAAACTCTTGCGGCTGCTGTGTTAAAGCGCGCGGGGATGTCAACAACGGTCAATACGGTTTGCGATCCATTTTGCGGCTCCGGCACCTTAGTGATAGAGGCGGCGATGGTAGCGCTCGACCGTGCGCCGGGTCTAACCCGCTCTCATTGGGGTTTCACCAGTTGGCAGCAGCATCAACCAGCGTTATGGCAGTCTTTGCTGACAGAAGCACAAGAGCGCTTTGCGGCGGCCTGTGCACAATCTTCATTCCACGGTTATGGCAGTGATTATGATGCACAAGTGGTCGGAATTGCTCGGACCAATGCGCAACGTGCAGGCGTAGCAGATTTCCTAACCTTTTCGACCCAGGAGATGACCACCGTAGAAGCACCTGCAGAGCAAGGATTGCTCGTGTGTAATCCTCCGTATGGAGAACGATTAGGTGAAGAAGTAGAAACATTGCTGCTGTATCGACGCCTCGGGCAGCTATTAAAGCAGCAATTCCATGGTTGGCAGGCTTCTGTTCTTGCCGGTGATGAGACCTTATTAAAACGTTTAAAATTACGCAGCAAGAAAAAATATAAATTAATGAATGGTGCGTTAGAGACATCATTAGCAAACTTCGATTTGACGGAAGAGCAAGTAGAGTTTACGCAATCGCAATCAAATGATTTAGGCAACAGGCTTAAAAAGAACTATCAAAAGCTCGAGAAATGGGCTGCGAAAGAAGGTGTTAGTGCTTGGCGTCTCTACGATGCGGATTTACCTGAGTACAATGCGGCAGTCGATGTTTATAACGACTATCTGGTGATTCAAGAGTATGCAGCACCGAAAGATATCCCCGAAGCGGTAGCCAAAGACCGCTTATGGCATCTGATTGATACGCTCGCGCAAGAACTGCCGTTTGCAGCAGACAAAATGACGCTAAAAGTACGTCAACGGCAAGCAGGCAAGCAACAGTATCAAAAGCAAGAACCGCGCGGCTTAACGACTGTGGTGCATGAGTACGGTGTCCAGTTTGAAGTGAATTTGAGTGACTATTTAGATACAGGTCTATTTCTTGACCATCGCTGGGCACGCCGTGAGTTGGGACGCTTGAGTCAGGGGCGTCGTGTCTTAAATTTGTTTGCTTACACGTGTAGTGCTTCCGTACATGCTGCATTGAGTGGTGCTGAAGAGGTCGTTTCGGTTGACTTATCCAGAACCTACTTACAATGGGGCGAACGTAACTTTGCACTCAATGGTTTACGTGGTCGGCAGTATGACTTTATTCAAGCCGACTGTATCCAATGGTTGCGTGAACAGCGACCACAGCAACGTTTCGACGTGATCTTTCTCGATCCTCCGACGTTTTCAAATTCCAAACGCATGGATGACGTGCTTGATATCCAGCGAGATCACATTGAGCTGTTGAAGCTGGCAGCGCGCTTACTAAGCAATAATGGGGTCATTCTGTTCTCGAATAACAAGCGTAAATTTAAGTTGGACGAAGTGGGGCTTGCTGAAGCGTTTTTGCAAGCTGAAAACCTCACAGAACGGTCCATTTCAACAGACTTTGCGCGCCACAAGGGTATTCACTATTTGTTTAAGGTTACCCATAGTGAGTGAGTTTTATTTATTAACCGGTGAATCGTGCCCGCTTTGCACACAAGCACTGCAGTTGCTCCATGGCTTGCCATTGGACGAACCGATTCGTCTTCATGTTGTGGCTATTGAGCAACAACCGGAGTTGTTCGAGGAATACCGTTGGTTAATCCCGGTATTAGTGCATGGCGCCACCGACCAAGAATTGCGCTGGCCATTTAGTGCCGAACAAGCACAACAATTTATTGAAGAGTTATAAGATTACATGAGTATTTTACGAATTCAGAATGCCCAGCTCGCGTTCGGTAATGAAGCCATTTTCGCTGGTATCGACCTCGTTATTGAAGCTGGCGAACGGTTGTGTTTAGTCGGCCGTAATGGTGCGGGTAAATCGACATTGCTTAAAGCAATTTCCGGTACCGTGCAGCTAGATGAAGGCAATATTCAGGCTATCAACGACGCCGTTGTCGCAAGGTTACCGCAAGACCCGCCAGCGAATTCGGCTGATTCAGTTTATGATTATGTTGCCGAAGGCTTAGCTGATGTGGGTAAAGCACTCAAGCGTTATCATGCGGTGTCGCAACAACTGAGTAGTGACGTCAGTGATGCGCTCATGCGTGAATTGTCGCAATTACAAAGTGACATTGAGGCTGCCAACGGTTGGGTGTTGCAAACGCGTATCGAGAATATCCTGACTCAGCTCGAGCTTGATGCGGATATGACCATGCAAAGTTTATCAGGGGGCTGGTTGCGCCGGGTTGCACTGGCGCGGGCCCTCGTTGTCGCACCTGATTTGTTGCTGCTCGATGAGCCGACCAACCACCTCGATGTTGAGATGGTGCAATGGTTAGAACAAACATTGCTTGAGTTCAAGGGAGCGGTGCTCTTTATTAGCCATGACCGTGAATTTATCCGACGCTTGGCGACGCGAATTATCGACCTCGACCGGGGTCATTTAGCGAGCTATCCCGGTAACTATGATCGCTACTTAGAGATGAAGCGGGAAGCGTTGGAAGTTGAAGCCAATCAGGCTGCAGAATTTGATAAGAAGTTAGCGCAAGAGGAAGTTTGGATTCGTCAGGGCGTGAAGGCGCGTCGGACGCGTAATGAAGGTCGGGTGCGCGCATTACAAGCACTGCGCAAGGAACGTGCCAAGCGGCGTGAATTGCAAGGGTCGGCGAAACTGTCCGTGCAAGAAGCTCAGCGTTCCGGCAAGCTGGTGTTTGAAGGGGAGAACTTATCTCTAGCGTTCGCTGGTAAAGTCATTCTCGATGATTTTGCGTTGCAATTGCAGCGCGGCGATAAAATAGCATTAGTCGGCCCTAACGGTTGCGGCAAAAGTACGCTCATACGCGTCATTTTAGGACAACAGGCTGTTGATGCTGGACAATTAAAATTCGGTACCAATTTAGAAGTTGCTTACTTTGACCAACATCGTGCAACGCTCGATCCTAAGTTATCCGTTGCTGAGAATGTCGGTGACGGTAAGCAGGACGTTACTTATAACGGCCGTACACGGCATATTCTGAGTTATCTGCAAGACTTCCTTTTTTCTCCCAAGCAAGCTCGCACACCCGTTCACGCGTTGTCTGGCGGCGAGCGCAACCGAGCTTTGTTAGCAAAGCTCTTTCTGACACCCAGTAATTTATTGATTCTCGATGAACCAACCAATGATTTAGATATTGATACGCTGGAGTTGTTGGAGCAAATTGTTGCGGAATATCAAGGTACTGTGATTCTGGTTAGCCATGATCGTGAATTCGTCAACAACACTGCAACCAGTGTCTTGCTCTTTGAAGGCGAGGGCATGATTACTGAAATTGTCGGTGGTTTTGCTGAAATTAATCATTACCTCGACAGAAAAGCCCAACAAAGCGCGCAAAAGCAGGGAACTAAAGCGGTAACAAAGCAGTCAGAATCAGCGAATTTAGATACACAGGCTTCTTCTCAACCACGGAAAAAGTTATCCTACAAGTTACAACGTGAGCTTGAACAATTACCGACGCACATAGAAGCGTTGGAGCGCGAGCAAGAAGAACTCACAGCAATTGTCAGTGAGCCCGAATTTTATTCAAAGCCGCAAGCTGAAACTGGTCCTGTGTTAGACCGCCTAAGCGAACTCGAAGTCATGCTCCTAACTGCACTTGAGCGTTGGGATGAACTTGAAAATTTACAAAAAGAGAGCAGTTAATTCCGCTATGAAATATTTCACGAGATGCACTTTATCGGTAGCCATTTTAATGGCTACAACGCAGTCGGTGAACGCCGATGTTTTCACCGTAACGGAACTCGAAACTCCGAGTAAAGTGCGTAATCTGTTCCCAGTTGCGATCAATGATCAAGGGCAAGTCAATTTGCTCGGCCGCCTGCCTGAAGATATCGAGATTGATCTCGATAGAATTTCTGCCTCTACCCGAAGTCAAACGGGTATCCCGCTTGACATCGAAGATCCTGAAACTTACGAGTTGAGTTACGCGCAATATACAAATCTAGTGACTGCGCTTGAAGACAATCGCAACACTTTTTTGCAAAATCAGCGAATTGGATACAACTATCCAGCTATATATAACGGCCAAGACATCACTTTAGTGACACCCTTCAATGATACTGATCCGGATACTGCGGAGCGTGAGTCTACCAGCGATCATTATTTGTATGGTTTAAATCAGAACAATATTAGTGTCGGAGTAGGAACTGCACCGTATCGAGATCTAGAGCATATCTACACCCCAGATGAAGACGCAGATCCAGCAACGATCCTTTATTCTGAGCGTGATTTTACCGCACGGGCTATATGGACCGATGGCACCAGCGTAAAAACCTACGAACCTGTTGCTACAGATATACTGGGGGGTGAGTCATTTATGTTCGACATCAATGACACCAACCTTGCGGTAGGTCACATGAGCATGGAGTTATCTCCACTTGCGGTTGAACGTATTGCCGAATGTGAAGAAGAAGCTGCAGACCCAACGTCACCCGATCCGCTCTATGTCTGCGTTTGGGAATATTGGCATCAGTTACAACGTAGCTCTGCTGCCAACATTGCTCCTAGCCCATTTCAGCCGTCTAGCGTACGTACCAATCAAAGCATCTATGACATGCGTGCAACCTTGTGGCAATTAGATGCAAACGGCAATGTTGTTTCTACGGAAACACTCGGAACCCTAATGGATCGCGTTGAGGAAGTAGACGGTGAAGATGCGGACCTAGGTAACTGGTCTAGTTACGCCTATGCAGTAAACAACAATGGTATTGCTGTCGGGCAAAGCTGGACTTACCTAGATGCCGATGGTGATGTTTCAACACGTCGGATTAAAATGCCTGCCATTTATGTCAATGATGAAGTGATTCCAGTCACCACAGAAAATAAATACTTGTGGGGCAGTGCGGATGATATCAACGATGAGAATATTGCTGTCGGTTTCCTGTTAACGAACATTCAAGGTGTACAGCGCTACGTTGGCTACAGTTTCGATGTAGAAACGGAAACTCTGTCACTCATGCCAGGATTCTTCAATGGCTCGAGCACTATTCCTACTGCTGTTAACAATGCCGGTATTGTAGTTGGTAGTGCCGAAATTGAAGCGTCGTTGTCGACCCAACGCCGCCGTGTCGGTTTTATGTATGATTTGAACAATCCAGACGCTGGATTTATCAACTTAAATGACGCCGTTGCGTGCGAGTCAGGCTATTTTATTGTCTCGGCTGAAGGAATTAATGAGCAGGGTGATGTAGTCGCGACTGTGGTAGAACCGAGTGAATACACTGATGAAGATGGCGAAGTTCAAACTGAACAACTCGCGAAAACTGTCGTGTTGACGAATGTGGGTGGTGAACTGAACAACTGCGATGCTGAAGAGCAACTTGTTGAGCGTCAAGGCGCAAGTTCTTCGCCCTTTGCTTTCTTCGGTATGTTGTTGATTGGTAGTCTTATTACGATTCGTCGGGCTATCGAAAAATAGACGATAAATTGTTCTAAAAAAATCAGCTCATTTAACCAGCGGTATTTCATGGACTTAGTTCCATTCTCGAAATATCGCTGGTTTTTTACATTGAACTCCCGTCCAGAATTGCTATCTATTTAATAGAGCCGACAGAAAAACGTCATGCTCTTGTCATGAACGCAATGTAAGAAAAATCTGGACGAGGAAGTGAACATGAAAAGACAAAAACGCGATCGCCTCGAGCGTGCACATGCACAAGGTTTCAAAGCCGGAGTATCTGGTCGTTCCAAGGAGTTGTGTCCATACCAAAATCAGGACGCGCGGTCCCAGTGGCTAGGCGGTTGGCGCGATGCAATGGAAGCACGCGGCGTAGGGCTTTATCGATAAGAGTCCACACTTCGATACAGCAATAAAACTTACGAAATATCTTCTCTAGAAACTTTAAAGCCCGCTGATTTAGCGGGCTTCTTATATTCGGTCACTCAACAGTTAGAACGTTGATGTATCGGTGAACAAACCAACTTTAAGGTCTTTGGCGATGTAGATAGGTTTGCCATCTACTTCAACGCGTCCATCGCCAATACCCATATATAATGAACGCTTTAATACACGCTTCATATCAATGAAATAACTAACTTTTTTCGCCGTCGGTAGTATTTGACCGGTGAATTTCACTTCACCAACACCGAGGGCGCGACCGCGGCCAGGGCCACCTAAACAGGCCAAAAAGAAACCTGTTAACTGCCACATGGCATCTAAGCCAAGGCAGCCGGGCATGACTGGATCACCTTTAAAGTGGCAGTCAAAAAACCACAAGTCAGGGGTGATATCGAGCTCTGCGTGAATGTAACCTTTGCCGTGGGCACCGCCATCCTCATTGATAGTAAGGATGCGATCCATCATCAACATGTTAGGCAGTGGCAGTTGGCTATTGCCCGGGCCAAACATCTCACCCCGACCACATGCCAAGAGTTCTTCGCGGGTATAACTCGACTGTTTCATAAACACCTTAGATCAGTAACGACAGTAAAAGTGCCGCTAGCTTAGCGAACACTTGTACGCTTAACAAGTCCGACTAGTTTTTAGGAGCCAAACCAGCGTTGCCAAAGAGACGGAGGCGGCTCTTGTGGCTGCAATTCGCGCAATCGCTGTTCGATCTTTTCGTACAAACCTTTTTGATCCGCTTGCGTCAGTAATTCCAAAGCTTCATTCAGATGCTGCACTGCATAGACTGTGAAATCACCGCGTTCAACAGCAGCAATAACGTGCGGCTCTAGATTCAATTGACTCAAGTTCGCTGCGGGAATAATCACTCCTTGTTGACCGGTTAAACCACGCGCCGCACACAACTCGTAAAAGCCTTCAATTTTTTCGTTTACAGCACCAATAGCTTGTACCTGACCAAATTGGTCAACGGCGCCAGTGATTGCTAGGCCTTGCTGAATGGGCGCTTCAGCCAAAGCCGAGAGCAAACAACACAGTTCTGCCAAAGAGGCACTATCACCATCAACTTCATGATAGGACTGCTCGAATACGATCGTTGCCGACAATGCCATGGTTTCGTTGCGCGCAAAAAACGTTAGCAATATACGCAGAGAGAATCATCACGCCCTTAGTGTGGATGTTTCCGCTCAGCTCCGATTTGCGGTCAATATCGATAATGTCGCCATCACCATAGTGAACCGTTGCAGTGATCCGCGACGGCTCACCAAATTCGCTGCCACCCCGCGGTCACAACGGTTAAACCGTTGATTTGCCCAACTACAGCGCCTTGGGTTTCAATATAAACCTGACCTTCCAAAATCGAACGACGGCTCAATTCGGCAATATAACCATCGCGTTGCTGGCGTTGCTCGAGCACTTGCGCTAAATGTTGGCCAGATATCGCTTGGTCTTGAGCAGCTGTCGCGATGACGTTCGCTTCGCGCAAAAACTGCATCAGCGCGATAGTATCGAGTGATAATTCCGTTTGGTAATCGCTCAGGCGCGAAGCGAACTTTAATACCAGTGGTATTGCATCGGCTTGCAGTGGCAACACATCAGCTTCTTGTTGGACGTACGCTAAATAATCGAAGTAGGGCTTTAGCGGCAATGTACTGAGCGGATAATGTGCTGAAAAGTCACATAGGTATGGAAACAAATTATCGAAATCGCGGTCGAGTTCGCGCAGTTGAGCATAAATGTCGCGATCACCGAGCAACAGAATTTTGATTTGAATGGGTATCGGCTCTGGCTGGTAGAAAGCCGCAATATTGGCATCACCCGGTTGCGGCCAATGAAACTGACTGGTCTTCAGAATATACTTTAACTTTCGCCATAATCCGGGCTGTGACAAGAGTTCTTCAGCGTCAATCGCTAACACACCGCCGTTCGCTTTAAGTAGGGCACCTGATTCGATTAGATGTAAATCAGAGCTGATGGTTCCTTGTACTGACTGCAAGCGGATACTACCAAACAGGCTTGCTTCTGTGACTCGGTCACAGAGTACAAACTCTTCTTCGTCCTGGTGTTCAACAATAATGTTTGCTAGTTCATTACCCGGCAAATCGGCAAAACTCAGTTCAGAAATTTGCTCAAGGTAAGCAGTTAAACGAGGCGTCGAAAATTTGGCCTGAAGTGCTTTAAGAGGAGCTTGCCGAGCGTCAACAGGAGCCTCCAAAATAGCCCAAAGCTCGGTTAAAAATTCGCTTGCGGTTCCTGCAGGCAGATTCACACAAACGGGCTCGTGCGCTGATTTAGGGTTAGCTAAGTAAACCCAGTCAAAGAGTTGCGCATGTTGCCAACGTTGCTGTTGCTGTAATTCTTTCAAGACGTCATAGGTTCGTAACCCGGCTGGGGTTACAATAAAACCATGTGCATAGCGACCAGCGCTATTCAACGCTTGTTTTACGGCAGTGACCGCACGAGTTTGTCCAATCAGTGCACTCGCATGAGTTTCTGCGTTATGCTCAGCGGCCCAAGCATGAATAGGGGGTTGAAGGGCGGTTACAGGTACGCGCATGGAAATCGTTCTCCTTGATTCAGCCTGTCATGATAGCTGATATAGTCAGCGTCTGACTATGACTTATCCGTTTAAACGGTGACTTAGACCCTAGTATTTGAGAGAAGGTGTAACATTGGTGCAGCGTTTTCATTCTAAATTTACTTTGCTGGCAGCTGTTTTATTGACTGCGGTCACATCTACAGCGCATTCAGCTCAAACCGAGCAGTCAGCCAATGTCACGCCGGTTATCGTGATTTCCCTAGACGGCTTCCGGCACGATTATATTGCTAAGTTCAATCCGCCACATATAAGTCAACTTGCGGAGCGCGGCACGGTTGCTCACCTTGAACCTGTGTACCCATCCAAGACATTCCCGAATCATATTTCGTTGGCAACCGGTTTGTACCCAAGTCGTCACGGCATTATCGATAATTATTTTTATGATACGGAACGCAATGATTTCTACGGCATGGGCAAAGGTTACGATGACAGCACGTGGTTGGATGGCATTCCGATTTGGAACCTAGCTGAACAACAAGGGCTGCGCGCTGCAACGTATTTTTGGCCGGAGTCAGACGCTCGGGTAAATGGCATGTCGCCGAGCTATTTTTATCGTTACAGTCACAATGCAAGTCCGAAAAAACGGATTGAACAAATCATCCGCTGGCTGCAACAACCCGATGAATCCAGACCTGCACTCATTATGAGCTATTTCCATCAAATCGATAGTGCAGGGCATCGCCACGGGCCCAATGGCGCAGGTACACGCGCGGCCGTTCATTATATTGATGGATTGATTGGGCAACTAGTCGATGAATTAGCCCGGCTCGAGCTTGAGGCGAATATTATTTTGGTCGCTGATCACGGCATGCTAGAAACTCGTTCTGACGACGCCATTCATGTTGATACGTTGCCGTTACCGGATGGCTTTGAACGGGTTCATAATAGTACTCGAGTCATGTATTACGCTAAAAATGATACGGCCAAAGCCCAACTGAGTGCATTGAAGCAGCAACTCGATTCGCTCGAACTGGCGGTCGACATTAATACTATTGATGCAATGAATCGGGCGGGCTACCAGGAGTCGAGTCGCTCGGGTGATCTGATTATCGACGCGCGTCCGCCTGTGACTTTCTCGGGACGTGAAATTAAGCCCGGCCGAGTGAGCGGAACTCATGGCTATAGCGGAATTGCTGAGATGGATGCGGCATTTATTGCAGTTGGTCCGGCATTTTCTCCAGACCGAAAAATCGAGCGGCTGCGAGTTATCGACGTATATCCGTTGATTGCAAAATTGCTTGATCTTCGCGTCGTCGAGCCTATTGATGGAAATGAAAACGCTATTCTGCCGTTGTTAGAAACGACAGAATAGCTTTCTTTAACTACTCGATTGTCATTATTCGACCATAGTGACTGAGTAACCGGCATCGCGCAGCAATTGCAAGACGCCACGTTCACCACCTAAGTGACCCGCACCAACGGCAACAAATGTTGGTGCCGATTGAAATTCCGTTTCCAATTGGTCAATCCAGTTTTCATTGCGCTGATACAGCAACATATCCGTATACTCTTCATATTCAGGTTGATCGACGATCAACTGATGCAATTGCTCAGCGTCTTCTGCTAAATAGGTGTCTTTTAACTTAACCAGCAGATTCTTTGATTTTTCAGGATCTTCTGCCATCTCCCACAGCCATTGCGTTTGTTCGCTTAATGGAATTTGATCAAAAATACCAAACTGATATTCAACCGTTTCTAAACCGATAATCGGCTTTTCATTCGATACGGCTTGCATGGTCAGAAACAGCTCATAAGAGGCGGTTTGGGCACAATCTAATTGCTGAGTAACCAGCATACTAGATATCACAAAAGGGCGCATCGCAGCTATTTGTGCAAGCTCAACACCAGCTTCGGCTTGAACGAAATCACCCAAAGTGGTGAGTTGTTCTGGTGATAAATACTGATCAAGGTAAGGACCTTCAGGATTCATAACCATCTGGTTCATCTTTTGTGCGACGCTGGAGTCACTCAAATTAAGCTCCATGACCACTTGCTCAGAGTCGGCGAACGCTTGGAGCAGCGCATCACCGGTTTTAAAGTCCTGCTGACACAACACATGCATAGTGCCAAACACATACGAAGGCTGTTCGAGTTTATTCCCCTCAACCTTGTAGAGTAACGATGCTTGGCTTGTTAATGGGAGCAGCGCGAGAGGACTCAATAACGTACTCAGCAGAGCGGCGTTACAAAAGGTCCGTAGAGTTTTGCGATGAGTAGTTTTGCTGACTGACATAACTGTTTCCTTATTGATTATTACAACACTGTTGTTTACGCAGTGAATCGACTGACTCACCGTCAGCGCTCATATTAGGTTGAGCAGGGTGATGAAGTGACGACAGTTTACCGCCTGTCGCCTGTAATGTCGTATGTGTCATGTTTCTGTCGGACGCTGACCTGCGGAAAAAGACACGACAGGTACATGACAGTTGCGACATTTACTATGACAGACGGTAAACTGTCGTCACAGCAAGTTAAAAATTGGAACTAGAGTAGGTCCTGACAACGAGTTACCCAACTCATTTGCACAAACCATACTCAAGTAAGGAACAATTATGTCACCCAGTAAAAGTATCGATTCAAAAAGTGTCAGTATGATGAACGCTTTACGTCAGGGCTTCTGGTTCTATTGCCACCATAATGGTCATCATATTGCTGCACATGCTTCTGGTGTCAGCGGTCGTGAGACCATTTATGTCGATGATACCAAAGTATCCACGAAAGTTTCTTGGCGCTTTCTCAGTAGCCAAGAATTCAGCATCGATGGTGTTCAGTATCGGGTTGAATTTCACGTTACCAGTATATGGCAGGGCCGCATCGTTTGTCGGTTTTATGCTGACGATGTGCTCATTGAAGAAACCGAAAATGCGATGGCCGTTGGTAGCTCCAAGTTAAGTTGGAAAACGTTCGTAATTTTCTTCTTGGCTGGTGCGGTATTTGGCTATGTCTTTGCGAAAGCCATTATTGAGCTCTTCATAGGAGCCTAATGTGGATATTCAAGCTGAACAAGTACGCTATTTGCGTGCACAAAAAGGTTGGACTCAGCAACACCTTGCTGATGCCTGTGCGGTTAGTTTACGCACCATTCAACGCGTCGAAAAAGACGGCAATGCCGCAAATGAGACCGTTGCAGCTCTCTGCGCTGTTTTTGAAGTCGAGCGCGAAGAGCTATTGGTGGTACCAAGGTTGCAACCCGGTGAACTCAAACCGGCACAGATGCGCGACCAAAACATTAAATTTCTGATCGCGCTCAGCATCGGTTTCGCACTTGGAGTTGCAGTGATGCTTATTGCCAGCTATTAGCTGGCTTTAAGCGTCCATTGCGTATCAAGGTCACGCAACAGATACAATGCGATGCAGGCCGCCCACATTGGCCATGCAGCAAAAAACAACAGATTATTAAATGCATCAAAATAGAGCGGCAATGGAGTGAGGGTCGACACACCATGCAATACCGCGATTAAGCCGTAGGTCGCACGCTTCCAAAGTCCACTAACGAACGCTAATACCAGCGCGAGTTGTAACACTCCTAAGACAATGAATACATTGCCTTCAAGCCCAGGAATGAAATAAAACGTCTCGAATACCGCGGCAGAATGCGCTGGGTTGACGAACTTATCCAGTGTCCACACCAACATCACAATAAACACACCCAATCGCAGTAATAAAAGCGACCAACGAATACGCGGCAAATAAGCATCCAAGGATGAATTAGGGGTCGTCATGTTATTTCTCCACTAGTTATGAATAACTTTATTGAGCATTTGCTCAATTACAAAGATGACTGTAGACTTTATTGAGTGATCATTCAAGAAAGAGAATTCATTGTATGCCTAGACCAGCTAAGTTTGTCCGCACAGAGGCAGTCGCGAGAGCTCTGGAGGTCTTCTGGCAGCGAGGCTACCATGCGACCTCGTTGAAAGACCTAGAAACTGCATTAACTATGCGGCCAGGTAGTATTTATGCTGCCTTTGGAAGTAAAGCAGGGCTCTTTGATGAAGTTTTATCTCATTATGCGGAGCAGTCTTTAGCTTTACTGCGACAAAAACTATTCAATCACCCCAGTGCTATGCAAGGGCTTCGAGAATATCTCTATTCACTGGCTAATTTAGGTGAACGTGAACCCGCTGAGCGCGCTTGTATGCTTGTTAAGACGATGCTCGAGTTAGCAACGACAGAACCACAACTGAGCGCACGGGCTGATGCTTATTTAGCCGAGATGGAAAACGTATTCTGCGAAGTTTTTATGACTGCTATGCAACAAAATGAGCTTGAAAAAGATGCAGACCCACGATTTTTAGCGCAACAGCTACAGGTCGCAATTTTTGGTCTGCGAGTTTTTTCGCAAAGACAGACGAGCCCGTTACGAGTTCGTTTATTAGCAGAGCAAATTGCGAATCAGTTTACACGGGTTGATAAAATAGCATGAATAAATACGGCGTTAGTTACCACATTTACGCGTTTATGCTGTCCATTTTAATGGTGATTTCACCTAGCAGCGCAACTGCAACAGAAGTGTTTGAGCATCAGCATCAAGCGTGGTCTCAAATCCTTGCGGACAACGTAATTGTGAAGCAAAAGGGCGCTTGGACGCGAGTCGATTATCAGCAACTCGCAGATAATCCTGAGGCATTAGAGGAGTATTTGGCTCAGCTCAGTGCTTTAGAGGCATTAACTTTTGAGACATGGAGCCAAGCTGAACAACTGAGTTTCCTCATCAATGCCTATAATGCGTTTACGCTGGAGCTCATTCGCAGCCATTACGACCAATTCGCTGCCGGTGACGCAGACTCCATACGTGATCTTGGGTCATGGTTAACGAGCCCCTGGGAGCGCGAGTTTTTTTCGTTGCTCGGTGAACGTCGCACGCTAGATTGGCTTGAGCATGAAGTCATTCGCCCCAATTACGCAGAGCCTAGAATACACGCGGCTTTGGTGTGCGCAGCCGTCAGTTGTCCGCCACTACTCAACACAGCCTACACAGCAGACCAATTGGATAGTCAGCTAGAAGGTCAAATGACCATGTTTCTCAATGATGCAACCAATAACAGCTTTGACGCTGCAACAAACACCTTGTATTTGTCATCGATCTTTAAGTGGTACGGTGACGACTTTCTAGATGATAAATCCTATTCAGCCTTAACTGATGTAGCAGCGCGCTACATGAAAAACCAAGCACTCACACAAGCATTATCTGAATCGAGAGACGTAGCGATACGCTTCAACGACTATGACTGGGATCTCAACAGCACTGATGTCCCAGATTAACTACATTTTATGATTGCGTATAATGTATACAAGTTACAATCAGAGAGGGTATTTCAAAACTATACAACTTCATCAAATAGGCAAGTTTTGGCAACGGTTTTATGCGGCCTGAACAGCCGCTAAAACCTCAATGTATAAATATTTTTTTCACAAAAAACCTCGAAAACCCTCTTCAAAATCCTTTTTGAACCAAGAACACCAGAATGAAGTGATGAATTAGCAATCAATTTTGCACCATCGTGCGTGCTTGTTTGTGTGTGCGGTACTCAAAAATCAGGTCTGATTTTTGAGGAAGTAGAGGGAGTGAAAAGAAGGGTTTGAAGTGTTCGGATGTATCATTATGAAACAAATGTGCAGTGTTACATGCACTTTTTTCGCTTCGCGTTGAATTTGGAACTTAAAACCAAAACCAAAAACCAGCTTGGCAAGAGTGTGCAGAAGTGAGGAGTTCCAGATCAACGAACGAGGGCACAAAAGAATCGAGATAAAACCACCACCGCAATTGCTTAGCAAAGGGGGCTGACCCCCTTTACCCCCAGATTAAAAGACTTGTGTGCGTCAAACAGCCCCAAATTGTGCCTGCTTGCCGCACACACACCACAAAAGACTTTAATTATCACCAACTGAAGACCTGGTGTTGTCGCGAATTAAGTGAAGCGGAATAGGTTTATCTGGCTTTTCGGAAGGTGGTTTCAATTGAAGCAATGCCTGTTCCTGAATATTCAAGAGTTCAATATAGAAGATAAGAAGTTTCTTAACGTACACGATGCTGCTAGGGCGAAGGTACTCTTCAAATGTACTATCACAGCAGAGAACCGCTATATCATCACGTAAAAGATTGGCTCTGAAATGTGGCGAGGCAGTTGTTAACGCAGCATAACTATCGTCATCAAGAAAGAAGCCGAACTTTTCGTTTAAATCTTCACGACTAGGAATCATGGGAACCTCACTTGGCGAGTTTGTACTGGACATCTAAGCGCGAAAACTCATTGAGAATGCGCTCTATGGTGTCAGTTAGATTGGTGTTCAGGTTTCGATGTGATTTGAGTTGACGTGTGCTTTCCCAGGCAAGCCAGAAATAGCGCTTGGTGAATTCGACCTCAAAAGCCGAAATAACGCCGTAGGGCGTGTGAATATCAGTACCTACAATGTGCCATTCATTGAAAGGGAAATAGTCAGGGAGATAGCCACGAGCAACAAAAATGACGTGAAGAACAATATATCGCGGGGCTCGATTAGCATCATACCAGTTAAGAACTGTACGCTTCGTGACACCAAAATGCGCAGCAGCGCGATTAAAGTCGAAACCAAAGGCATGAGTAAATGCCGTCCTAAAATCACCGTTATAGTATTGAATGAAAAGATCACGCATGGGAAAAGCACCCATGCGTGAGAACCCAAGACGACTTGTTTAACGCACTACGAACGGAAAATTTTTCCATGTTAAATGCTCCGGTATGGAGCAAGTGACATAGATTCGATAGAATCAAATACGCCACCTGCATCGTTATAACTCAAGGTGGCCATGGCCCCGAGCAATTGAGAGTTGCTGCGGGGCTTTTTTATGGCCGTTATAAAGATTCTAGATGATTGCGTATAATGTATACAAGTTACAATCAGAGAGGGTATTTGAAAACTATACAACTTCATCAAATAGGCAAGTTTTGGCAACGGTTTTATGCGGCCTGAACAGCCGCTAAAACCTCAATGTATAAATATTTTTTTCACAAAAAAACCTCGAAAACCCTCTTCAAAATCCTTTTTGAACCAAGAACACCAGAATGAAGTCATGAATTAGCAATCAATTTTGCACCATCGTGCGTGCTTGTTTGTGTGTGCGGTACTCAAAAATCAGGTCTGATTTTTGAGGAAGTAGAGGGGGTGAAAAGAAGGGGTTGAAGTGTTCGGATGTATCATAATGAAACAAATGTGCAGTGTTACATGCACTTTTTTCGCTTCGCGTTGAATTTGGAACTTAAAACCAAAACCAAAAACCAGCTTGGCAAGAGTGTGCAGAAGTGAGGAGTTCCAGATCAACGAACGAGGGCACAAAAGAATCGAGATAAAACCACCACCGCAATTGCTTAGCAAAGGGGGCTGACCCCCTTTACCCCCAGATTAAAAGACTTGTGTGCGTCAAACAGCCCCAAATTGTGCCTGCTTGCCGCACACACACCACAAAAGACTTTAATTATCACCAACTGAAGACCTGGTGTTGTCGCGAATTAAGTGAAGCGGAATAGGTTTATCTGGCTTTTCGGAAGGTGGTTTCAATTGAAGCAATGCCTGTTCCTGAATATTCAAGAGTTCAATATAGAAGATAAGAAGTTTCTTAACGTACACGATGCTGCTAGGGCGAAGGTACTCTTCAAATGTACTATCACAGCAGAGAACCGCTATATCATCACGTAAAAGATTGGCTCTGAAATGTGGCGAGGCAGTTGTTAACGCAGCATAACTATCGTCATCAAGAAAGAAGCCGAACTTTTCGTTTAAATCTTCACGACTAGGAATCATGGGAACCTCACTTGGCGAGTTTGTACTGGACATCTAAGCGCGAAAACTCATTGAGAATGCGCTCTATGGTGTCAGTTAGATTGGTGTTCAGGTTTCGATGTGATTTGAGTTGACGTGTGCTTTCCCAGGCAAGCCAGAAATAGCGCTTGGTGAATTCGACCTCAAAAGCCGAAATAACGCCGTAGGGCGTGTGAATATCAGTACCTACAATGTGCCATTCATTGAAAGGGAAATAGTCAGGGAGATAGCCACGAGCAACAAAAATGACGTGAAGAACAATATATCGCGGGGCTCGATTAGCATCATACCAGTTAAGAACTGTACGCTTCGTGACACCAAAATGCGCAGCAGCGCGATTAAAGTCGAAACCAAAGGCATGAGTAAATGCCGTCCTAAAATCACCGTTATAGTATTGAATGAAAAGATCACGCATGGGAAAAGCACCCATGCGTGAGAACCCAAGACGACTTGTTTAACGCACTACGAACGGAAAATTTTTCCATGTTAAATGCTCCGGTATGGAGCAAGTGACATAGATTCGATAGAATCAAATACGCCACCTGCATCGTTATAACTCAAGGTGGCCATGGCCCCGAGCAATTGAGAGTTGCTGCGGGGCTTTTTTATGGCCGTTATAAAGATTCTAGATGATTGCGTATAATGTATATTATGTTAAATCAATTATTGATAAGGTAAAGCCAGCAACAGTGATTGCTCACATTATGCTGGCTTTCTCAGGCGCTTCTACGTTAAATCTGCTGTGTAATCTGTACTCTGGCCCTGCAGAGTTTAAATTCTTAATTGGCTTCTACGAATGTTTGCATCGCTCTCATTTGCTGCTGCAAGACATTTGCGACTGGCGCTGCCCACGCTGACAAATCGTTCGGCGAATAGCCGCCGACACGATAAGACACTCTGAATGTGACCTGTTGTTCAGTGGTCGATAGAATCTGCCAATCCATCACTCCTGATAATCCTTCACCTTGTAACGGTCCCAAACCGCCAGACAATCGAATCAATTGATTGGGCTCGACCTTCACCACACGCAAATGCTCGGTTTCGCGTCCGTCCGGTGCTATTTCACAAAAACACCCACCAGCTGTCGCCGCGAGCGTCATTTGTGCTGACGAGCCATACCAGGTGTGTGCGGCTAACCACCACTGGCCAATATCTTGCGTTAAAGCCTGATAAACCTGTTCAGGTGTAGCGCTGATGGTTTGTTCAAATTGAAGACTAAAGCCGTTCGGTGCGGCATCCACCACAGGGCTTGATGTGGTTTCCGCTGCAAAAACGGTTTGAACACTGAGTGCTGCTGCAATAAAAACGCCGGCAACAGCCAGCGTTTTTGGAGTATTTCTGGGGTTCATCGGCCCGCTTCCTAATACTATTCGTTAATCTGGAAACTCGCTTGCTGATTCCATTTCACGTTCCAAACGTTGTGATTCATCAGCGCGAGGCTTCGTGAATCGTGCTAACGCTAAGTATAGTACAGGTGCTAGGTACAAGGTAAAGAGGATCGCAAATGCGAGGCCGCCAAAGACAACCCAACCGATAGCATTCCGCGCTTCAGCACCTGCACCAATCGAGATAATGAGCGGCACAGAGCCCAGCAACGTTGAAATCAAGGTCATCATAATGGGACGTAAGCGGATTTGAGCCGCCTGCTCTACCGCTTCACGAACCGACTTGCCTTGATCACGTAGTTGATCTGCAAATTCTACTAATAGAATCGAGTTTTTCGCGATGAGACCAATCAACATAACCAAACCAATCTGCGAGAATATATTGATCGACGTGCCTGTTACGTACAATGCAAAGAAGGCTGCTGCAATGCCAAAAGGTACTGTCGCCATGACTACCACAGCTGAATTGACGCTCTCAAATTGCGCCGCCAATACGAGAAACACGATGACGAAAGCAAGCACATAAGTCAGCATGACTTCACGCGCTGTTTCTTCATAGGCTTCTGCTTCGCCTAGCAACACCATACCGACGTTCGATGGAAGCTCTCGATCAGCTATTTCCCGCAATTTCTCAACGGCATCCTCGATTGCCAATTCTTCTGGTAATGCCATATCGATTTCAATAGCACGGCGCTGAGCACGTCGCTCAAGCTCAGCCGCAACACCTTCTTCAGTGATAGAGGCCAACGATGACATTGGCACTAATTCTCCAGAGCTCGAGCCCACATAAAGGTTTGCCAAGTCAGACGGGTCATTAACCTTCTCTCGTGACGCCATCAACATGACGGGTACAGCTTGGTCTCCAATATTTAAATCGGTAATATCGTCACCATTGACTGCAGCACGCAAGGTAGTTGATATGTCACTCAGCGGCACACCAAGCTCTTCAGCTCGCTTCCGGTCGATATTTACCCGCAATTGCGGCTGAGTCGGTTGGAACGAAATCCGTGGGAAGCCAACTTCCGGCATTTCCCGTTGCAAGGCTGCTGAGAACTTCTGCGCGGCCTCAAAGATCTCTTGATAGTCTTCACCAGTTAACGCGACTTCCAGACCACCACCCTGCCCACGCAGATTCAAACTGTTTGAACCAAACGCTCGTGCCGGAGAGCCAGGAATTCGGCTCAGAGGTTCACTTATTTCATCAATAATTTCTTGTTGAGAAATATCACGTTCTTCCCAATCGGTCAGACGAACCGTAATGAACAACATGTTTGGATCCCACTGACCCACTGAAGTACTGATACTCTCTACTGCGCCGCCATCCACATAAGGCAATAGAATATCTTCCATTTTTTGCGCTTGTCGATCCATGAAGTTCAAACCGACGCCATCGGGACCACGAGCAAATATGCGCACCATTCCACGGTCTTCGCTTGGCATAAGCTCATTATCGACCGAGGTGTAAAGATAAGTAGCTGTACCAGCAACCAGCGTGCTGGCGATAAATACCCACCATGCTTTATCCAATGCCACATGGAGTGATTTTCGATAGCCGGCGAGGAATCGCGAACCCACTCGGGTTAAGAACGTTTCTTTGTGCTCTTTGAGGGGCAACCTAGCAGTTAATGCGGGTACTAATGACAATGCCACGAACGATGAGATGATGACCGCAGCCGCTAATACTCCACCAAACTCACGGAATAAGCGCCCCGCTGTCGATGGCAAAAATGCAATCGGTACGAACACAGCAACTAAAACTGCTGTAGTGGCAACTACAGCGAAGAACACTTCTCGCGTACCGATAACAGCAGCGGCACGCGCCCCCATTCCCATCGCACGTCGGCGTTGAATATTTTCCGACACCACAATGGCGTCGTCGACAACAAGTCCAGTGGCCAAGACCAGGGCAAGCAGCGTTAGGATGTTAACTGAGAATCCCATCAGCCAGATTACTGAAATAGTACCAACCAAAGCTACGGGAATAGCCGCGGCAGGGATAATCGTTGCGCGTCCAGACCCGATAAAAATCCACAAGGTCGCGATGACGAGTAGTATGGTCAGACCCAATGAGGTAATCACTTCTTCAACAGAACTGCGAATAAATTTGGCATCATCGGACGTAACTTCAATGTTGAGGTCTGTAAATTGCTCATCTAGGCGCTTTGCTAATGCCAACACATCATCCGATATCTCAATAGTATTCGAGCGTGCTTGGCGAATAATACCGAGTCCTAGCACAGGCTTACCATCTAAACGTTGATATGAACGAGCATCCGCTGGTGCAAAGTAAACATCGGCAACATCACCGACTCGTGTTGTATCATTGATCATGATATCGGCGACTTGTTGCTCAGTAACTGAGCTCGCGTCAGCACGCACAATGACTTGCTGATCGGTCGACTTCAAACTACCAGCAGGCACATCAAACGCAGCTTGACGAAGCACGTTCGAGACATCTGTAACAGCCAAGCCGTAACTGCTTAAACGAAGCGGATCAATCACCACCCGCATCACACGACGGCGATCACCAGTTAACCGCACATCGGCAACACCACTGACGCTAAGAAAATTGGGGGCTAGATCAACCTCTACGCGCTCGGTCAGCGCTTCGAGCTCTATTTCATCACTCCAAATAGAAAGGCTTACCACCGATTCAGCGTCGTTATCAGCTTTAATAACAGCTACGTTTTCTACTTCTTCAGGAAGCTGCCGCTGCACACGACTCACCGATTCACGCGTCTCGTTAGCTGCATTGTCAAGATCGATACCAGGCCTAAACTCCACCACAATACGCGCATTACCTTCTTCACTCGATGCGCGAATGGATTTAACGCCACTAACTCGTGCCACCGCACCTTCTAAATGTCTAGTTACTTCCGTATCGACAGTTTCCGGTGCAGCACCTGGAAAATTAGCGGTAACCGTTATAATCGGACGGTCAACGTCAGGTAGCTCTCGAACTTCCACGCCATTAATTGCGGCAAGACCCGCTATGATGATCAATAAGTTAAGAACCACAATAAGTACGGGTCGGCGGATAGCCGTAGACGGTAAATCAGTTAGTTGAGTGTTGAACTTCATGGCGTTTGCTCCGCCGATAAGACTTCAATATTTTGGCCTTGGCGCAGCTGCTGTACACCTTCAACAACCAGTTCATCACCAAGCTGAATTTCACCGGCAACTAAAATACGGCCCTGTAAACGTTGCTTAATTTGTACATCAACACGGAATGCTCGGCCATCGCGATTCAGCCACACATAGGCTCCTTCAGCGCCCCACATCAGCGCAGCCTCTGGCACCACAGCATAACTGTCGCCTTCAATCATCAAGTTCACTCGAAAACTCATTCCAGGCCGGAATTGGTCATCAGTATTATTTAGTAGCGCACGCACACCAATGGTTCTGGTCTGAGTGTTTATGCGGGAGTCTACATCAACCAGTCTCGCCTGGTACTCAGCGCTTTGGTCATTCCAAGGCCGTACTGTCAACGTGGGCTCTTGTTGTAATAAGGGTAACGCTACCTCTGGAGCATTAAAGCGAACATACAATTGATCGCGCTGATCTATACTGGTGATCATTGTTTGCATCGTCACTCGATCACCCGGTTCAACCTCAGTCAGCCCGACAATCCCATCGAAAGGCGCACGTACTTTTCTATCCTCTACCTCAACTTCAGCTTCACGTACCGCAACTCTCAACAGATCTCGATTGGTAATTGCATTATCTAATTCACTTTGCGGTATTGCTCCTTGTTCACGACTAGTTCGTAAACGCTCTACCGTTCTTTCTGCATCGGCTAACTGAATTTTTGCCCGTTGTAACGCGGTTTGCTGACGTCGATCATCTAATTGCACCAGCACATCGCCTTCGCTGACCGAATCACCAGGGGCAAAGTTTACAGCTAACACTTCATCACCAACGGCAGGATACAAATCTACCGAACGCAAGGCCTGTGCATAGCCAACAACGTCAACCCGAGTCGTTGTTCGCTCGAAGCCTGCAGGTTGTGTAATCACCAATGCGGCTCGTTCACCTCCCCAGCGCTGTGCAACAGCTTGGGGAACTTGCGTAACGACAAACAAACAAAGGCATCCAGCGATAAAACGACCGCTATACTTCATGAATTCAGCTTCCTTTCGGTTTCGATGGGCAACAAAGACAGGCTGCGCACTACTAATTAGGTATGACATCAAGTATGCATATTTCATCAAACTCGATCAAAAAAGACCGCTCGCCTTCGACGAACGGTCTTTTTCATACGTTAGACGTTGTTTTTCTTAACGTCTGATGGAGTTTTTAGCCCTTCGTCGGCGCTTTTTTCAGAACTTCAGTTAGACCTGCGACAGCCCCACCAATATCACTCAGTTGTGCTGGCAAAATCAACGTATTAGTTTCTTTCGCTAAACGGCCAAACTCACGGACGTATTGTTCCGCTACGCGCAAGCTCACCGCAGATTCGCCACCTGGCTCTTGGATAGCTGACGCAATTTCCCGTAAGCCTTGAGCCGTAGCCGTCGCAATCATCTCAATTTCACGAGCCCGACCTTCGGCTTCGTTGATTTGTTTCTGCTTCTCCGCTTCCGACAAGTTGATGATCTCTTGTTTCTGACCTTCTGAAACGTTGATCATTGCCTGCCGCTCACCTTCGGACTTAGCAATGGCTGCGCGACGCTCACGTTCCGCACGCATTTGTTGCTCAAGCGCATCTTTAATCGAGGCAGGCAGCTCAATATCAGAAATTTCGTAACGAAGCACCTTAATGCCCCAAGGTGCAGCAGCTTCATCTAAAGCTTGCACAACCACTTCATTGATTTGTGCGCGTTCCTCAAAAGTTTTATCTAAGTCTGTTTGACCGATAACCGAACGCATGGTGGTTTGTGCGAGTTGCGATGCCGCATAACGATAGTCGTTGATTCCATAAGAAGCCTTGTGGGCATCAACAACTTGAATATACAGCACACCATTAATACCGACCTGGATGTTGTCGCGTGTTACACAAGCTTGCCGTTCAACGTCAATCACTTCCTCTTTCAGAGTGTGTTGATAAGCAACCTTATCGATGAATGGAATCAGTAGGTGAAAACCGGAATCTAAAGTGCGGTTATACCGCCCTAACCGCTCAATTACGAAATTAGAACGCTGCGGCACAATCCGTGCGGTTTTCAGGATGATAATAATTACGGCTAGTGCAAAACCTAGCGCTAAAACGGTACTGACATCAAATTCAAATGGCATCGAATTTTTCCTCTAGTATATTAAACTTATTCGGCGGCTGGCGGCTGTACACGACTGACAGTTAGCTGTATTCCCTCATTAGATACTACCCACGCGGTTTCACCTGCTTTCAATTCGTCCTCTGAATAGGCAGACCAGCGTACACCGTTCAAAGTGACTCGACCCGTACCATTCACAAAATCGTTAACGACGGTTACGCGAGAACCAATGTCCTTTTGGAAATTAGGTTTTCCTTCGTCATCATCGGCTGTATATCCCATAAACCATTTTTTGATGCGCCCACGAGCCAGCATCAACAAAATCAAACTAACAATTCCGAAAACTGCAAACTGACTTGCTGAACTGTCAATTAATCCCCAGTTCAACAGAAGTCCCGTAACTATCGCACCAATACCTAAAAATACTGCTATTACACTAGTCAGCAATAATTCAGATAAAATCAGTAGTACTCCAATGATGATCCAAATAAGCGCGACGCTCATGGCAGCTCCTAATTGTTATGCTTATGTAATGAAATGACTATAGCACGTCACTTCCTACAATCGAGAGCGTTAATTGTATCAATTTGCTACTCGTAAACGTCGCCAATATAGGTAATCAAAGGAAAGAAGAGAAACTCTTGGCCATGAGGCGTTTGCAACGGCACGCGCAGTTGCCACTCCATTTGAGGCTCTGCACAAGCACCCACTTGAAACGTGGTATGCCACACTCCGGCGCTATCATCAGCTTCCCACACTACGGGAAGACTTCCCATGTACATGGTGATCGCGACCAACTGACTCGCTTGTGGCTGCCAATCAGCCGGTAACGTCAGTTGAATGGAAATCGGCTGTTCGGGCTGCGGGCGTGCCGGAGTGATCGAAAACTTCACCGCAGCGGTATCCATGTCTGTAGCGTTGTCTAATCCATTCATTTGGCTCGCTTGCTGCCTTTCGGTTGCAGGATCAGAGCAGCCCCCCAAGTAAGTAAGAATGAGAACTGTAATCATTCCACGGAGCCAAATGTTCATTTGTTCAGTTTCCTATACAAATTACTGTCGAATAATTCAGCAAATACTTGCCACCACGAGAAAAACAAGGCTTTTGAACTGTATTTTTTTGTCTTTTCAGCTTAGTATATAAGAGCTTCCTGAACTATGAGTGAAGTACCACTTATTGTCACGTATCACTGTCGCCTTTGAGCGATCAGACGCGGAAACCAATGATGAGTCATACGAGTCCACAACAAATGGAATATAACCTCAAAGTCGTACGGCAGTTTGCTGTAATGACTGTCGTTTGGGGGATTATTGGCATGGGTTTAGGCGTGTTTATCGCAGCCCAGCTAATTTGGCCCGAATTAAATTTTGATACCCCTTGGCTAACCTATTCACGGTTACGCCCGCTACACACGAATGCTGTTATTTTTGCATTCAGTACGTCAGCGCTGATGGGAACGTCTTTTTATATCGTGCAAAAGACCTGTCGGACTAACCTATTCTCCGACAAGTTAGCTGCCTTCGTTTTCTGGTCTTGGCAAACGGTCATCGTACTCGCAGTGATTACCTTGCCACTTGGCTTTACCTCAAGTAAAGAATACGCCGAGTTGGAATGGCCGATTGATATCTTAATCGCCCTCTCCTGGATTGCCTACGTCATCGTATTCTTCGGTACCTTGATGAAGCGCAATACCTCACATATTTATGTCGCGAACTGGTTCTATGGTGGCTTTATTGTCACTATCGCAGTGCTGCACATTGTCAATAGTATGGCGATACCGGTGTCGTTCACTAAGTCGTATAGCCTCTACGCAGGTGCTGTCGATGCTATGGTGCAATGGTGGTACGGTCACAATGCTGTTGGATTCCTGTTGACAGCTGGCTTCTTGGGTATGATGTATTACTTCGTGCCGAAGCAAGCGGAACGGCCAGTGTACTCTTACCGACTGTCGGTTGTGCATTTCTGGGCACTGATTTCGCTCTACATCTGGGCAGGTCCTCACCATCTGCATTACACCGCGCTTCCAGACTGGACTCAATCGCTAGGCATGGTGATGTCGGTCATTCTCTTCGTGCCCTCTTGGGGCGGTATGATCAACGGTATTATGACCTTGTCAGGTGCCTGGCACAAACTGAAAACCGACCCAATTTTGCGGTTCTTGATCGTCTCCTTGTCGTTCTACGGCATGTCGACGTTCGAAGGCCCAATGATGGCAATCAAGTCGGTGAATGCCTTGTCGCATTATACAGACTGGACCATTGGTCACGTGCACTCAGGCGCACTAGGCTGGGTAGCAATGATTACCATTGGTTCCATGTATTACTTGATTCCACGTTTGTACAATCAAACGTCGATGTACAACGTACGTTGGATCAACACGCACTTCTGGTTACATACCATTGGCGTCGTACTCTATATTGTTGCGCTCTGGATATCCGGCGTTATGCAAGGTTTGATGTGGCGCGCGGTGAATGCCGAAGATGGCACCCTGACCTACAGTTTCATTGAGAGTGTCGAAGCCTCTTATCCGTTCTGGTTCATCCGTTTTGTCGGTGGCCTGTTTATCGTTGTCGGTATGCTCTTGATGGCATACAACACATTCCGGACTATCCGCCAAGGTAGCCCGACGGTGGAGTATGTCGATCTTCCAGCGAAACCAGCTAAATCAGCGGTACAGCCAGCGTAAGGAGTCGAAAGATGAGCAAAAATTGGAAACACGACTTTGTTGAGAAACGCATTGGCTTATTCGCGATTTTGACAATTGTCGCCATCTCAATTGGTGGGTTAGTCGAAATCACACCGCTACTGTTTCAGAAGCAAACCAATGAGCCTGTAATTGGACTGAAACCATACACAGCGCTGGAGATGGAAGGTCGAGACATCTACATTCGCGAGGGCTGTAACAACTGTCATAGCCAGATGATTCGTCCATTCCGCGCAGAAAGCGAACGGTACGGTCATTATTCTCTGGCAGGTGAGCATGTGTGGGAGCGCCCTTTCTTGTGGGGATCTAAACGTACTGGTCCTGACTTAGCGCGCGTTGGCGGACGATATTCAGACGAGTGGCATTACGTGCACCTCATGAATCCACGTGACGTGGTGCCAGAATCCAACATGCCCGGATTTCCGTGGTTAGCAGAAGCAGAGCTCGATGGCGAATTAACCGCTAAGAAATTAGCGACATTCCGCACTTTTGGTGTGCCTTATACCGATGAGGACATCGCCGGCGCTAAAGCTGCTGTACAAGGAAAAACCGAGATGGAAGCCCTGATTGCATATCTGCAAGCCTTGGGCACCGGATTACAACAGCAGGCTAATTAAGATGGACTACATCACTTGGCGTGCGTTTTATACAGTATTAGTTTTTGTTTTGTTTATTGGTGTCGTGTTGTGGGCTTACAGCAAAAGTAGCAAAAAGAACTTTGATGAAGCCGCCCGTTCTATCTTCGAAGAAGATGAGCTGAAAGCTGTGGACCAGAACAAAACTAAACAGGAGTCGAAGAACCATGAGTAGCTTCTGGAGTGCATGGATAATTGTCCTCACCCTCGCCTTTTTAGTGGCCATTATTTGGCTGCTTCGCTGGAATATGAAAAATTACACCGGCATCAAAGAAGGCGAGCTAATGGACCACGAGTTCGATGGCATTGTTGAGTACAACAACCCAATGCCAACCTGGTGGACCTATTTATTCTGGGTTTGTATCGTGTGGGGTTTCCTTTACTTGGCTCTATACCCAGGTTTGGGTAACTTTGCTGGATTGTTAGGCTGGACCAGTTCGAACCAAGAGGTGTTATCACTCGAGGAATCGGAACAAGCGACAGCTGCGGCACGAGAAGCTGGCCTGATTGTTCAATATGACCGTGAAATGCAGCAAGCGAATGAAGTGTTTGGTCCGATCTTCAAAGCTTATGCTGAGCGCCCTATCAAGGAGCTCGCAAAAGACCCCGATGCGTTAAAAATTGGGCAACGTTTATTTTTGCAAAACTGTGCTCAGTGTCACGGCTCGAATGCACAAGGCGGTAACGGATTCCCGAACCTTACCGATGATGATTGGTTGTATGGTGGCGAACCAGAAGACATCGTCTACAGCCTGGTGAACGGTCGTCGCGGTCAAATGCCTGGCTGGAAAGAACAATTTTCAGAAGAGCAGATCACGGAACTTGCTGTTTACGTACTGAGCTTATCAGGTCGTAAAGTCGATCCTGAGCTAGCCAGCGCCGGCAAACAAAATTATGCGGTATGTGCTGCCTGTCATGGCCAAGATGGCAAAGGAAATCAACAGCTTGGAGCGCCGAATCTAACGGATAATATCTGGTTGTATGGCGGTGGTTCACAAGCGTCAATTGAAGAAACCTTACGTAACGGTCGCAACGGTGTGATGCCAGCCTGGGATGAGATTCTCGGTGAGGATAAAATTCACATTATCAGCGCTTATGTCTACGGGCTATCGCAAGAGTAATGCTGAAACCCCGCTCCGGCGGGGTTTTTTCTAATTGATGGAGAATCTATGACAGTCAAACCTTGGTACAAGCAGTTCTGGCCGTGGTTTCTGATGGGTCTGCCCTTTTCGGTCATTATCGCCATGATCATCACCCTGACAATTGCGAGCCAGTATGGTGACAACCCAATGGTGGTCGATGATTACTATAAGAAAGGTCGCGGCATCAATGTGCAAGTTGAGAAGGTCCAAGTTGCTCAGCAATTGAATATCAGTTTTACTTTTCAGCACACAACCGAGCAATTTACGCTCGCTTATGCGTCTGGCGCTCCAGCTGAACTCACTGCATTACGGGTTAGTTTTTACCACAGCACGTTGTCACAACGTGATTTTGAGCAAGTGGTCACGGCTGATGCTGAAGGCGTCTTTCGCGGTCAGCTGCCAGCAGAACTCGAGGGTAAATGGACGGTGACCGTCACCCCATTTGACAATGCTTGGCGCCTATCGCAAAGCATTCAGTTACCCACCGTGAGAGCGCTCACGTTAAAGCCTCTGACGTACGGAGTTTAAGATGAGCAAGCAGTTGCCAGCAGTTCCAACTGGACTGTGTTACCACTGCTTGCAATCCCTCCCGCAAGACGGCGTCATTACGCACTCGTTAGCGGGTCAAACTGTGGAGTTGTGTTGTTACGGCTGTCAGGCTGTTGCCAGTACCATTGAAGAACACAACCTGCTGCACTTCTATCAATTCCGAGATACGTCGAATCCACTGCAAGTCCCATTGTTGCCCGAAGAGTTAAAAGAGCTCAAAGCCTACGATGATGAGCGGCTGCAGGAGCAACTCAGCCATGAGGTGGACGATGGTCGGGAAATTACGCTCTCAGTTGAAGGGATGACTTGCTCCGCTTGCGCTTGGCTGATTGAGCGAGAACTCGAACATCTCTCTGGGTTGCACTCTGTGCGTGTGAATGCAACGACCGAGCGCGTTACAATTCAATGGTCTCCCGAGCGTATTCAACTGAGCGAGATCTTACAAACTATCGCTGGACTTGGTTACCGAGCACTACCGTTTCAAGCTGCGCAGCAGGAGTCCGATTTTAAAAAACGCCGTCGCTATTTCGTCAATCGACTCGGCGTGGCGGGCCTTGCAACGATGCAAGTCATGATGATTGCAATCGCGCTCTACTTTGGCGTCGTCAGCGATCTCGATGATTCGCTGCGGCAGTTCATGTGGTGGATTAGTCTGTTCTTTGCGACGCCTGTGTTGCTCTACTCGGCACAACCGTTCTACTTGAGCGCATTACGCAGTATTCAAGCACGACAGCCCAACATGGATGTTCCGGTCAGTCTTGCATTACTCGGCGCTTACGGTGCGAGTGCTTATGCCACAGTCACTAATCAGGGCGAGGTCTATTTCGAGTCGGTCAGCATGTTTACCTTTTTCTTACTTGCCGGAAGGTATTTAGAACTGCTCGCAAAGCAAAAGGCGATGAGCCATGCAGCAAACTTAATTAAGTTACTCCCAGCGATAGCTAACCGTGAACGTGCAAACGGGACTTATGAAACCGTACCAGTTCATCAATTAACACTGGGCGATGTCATTCAAATACCTGCTGGAAATACGATTCCGGTGGATGGTGAGTTGCTCGACGAAATGGCTCAGGTCAACGAAAGTTTGTTGACTGGAGAAAGCCGACTGCAAACTAAATCGACGCACGAAATCATGCTGGCTGGGAGTATTCCACCCCTGCAAAGTATTCGGATCCGTGTGACCGCGAGTCAACAGCAAACGGTGCTCGCCAGTATTATTGCGCTACAAGATACGGCGCTGTCGCGAAAACCCAAATTAGCAGCAACCGCAGAAGCCCTCGCCAATAAATTTGTGATTCGGCTCCTGGTACTGGCAGGCGCGACTTTCTTTGCCTGGTCATTTATTGATCCCCAGCAGGCGTTCTGGATCACCCTCGCGGTGCTGGTTGCGACCTGCCCCTGTGCATTGGCCTTAGCAGCTCCAACTGCTGTGACGGGTGCGATTCACCGACTCAATAGAGCTGGCATTATTGTTCGGAATGCCGACGTCTTTACTCGTGTTGAAGAAGCTAAGACTTTATTAATCGACAAAACCGGTACCCTCACCACAGGTCACTTCCGCGTCGTGAACTGGCACAATCATCAACCCACAGTGTATTCCGATACCGAAATACAGCAGTGCATTCGTGAGCTTGAACGTGATGCTGTACACCCTTATGCACACTGCTTAAAACAGTGGGCAATTGAACACGCTCAAGCATCTGGAGAGCGTCTATGGCAGCGTTTAGAACAAGTGCACGGCGCTGGGGTCTGTACATCAGCTGCGCAGCCTGAACATTGCTATCGACTCGGTTCCTTGAGTTGGATCCAAGAATGGCATCCGGATTTCGTTCCAATGCATCCGCACAGCCAAGTATTTTTAGCCAATCAGCAGGCGGTACTTGCTGAAGTCGAACTACAAGATGAACTGCGAACCGAAATTGAAAGCACTATTGCAGCATTGAAAGCGAGTGGTGTCCAAGTGGTCATGTTAACAGGCGACCGTGATGTCTATGCACAGCCGGTGGCTAATCGCTTAGGCATTGATATCGTTCACGCACAGTGCATGCCTGCTGATAAATTACGTTGGCTCGAACATTATCAATCGCAAGGTGCTGTGATGATGATTGGCGATGGCTTGAATGATGGTCCGGTGCTCGCACAAGCAGATATTGCCATCACCTTCAGTCAGGCTGCAGATTTAGCTCGCATTGCAGCTGATGTCATTCTAATCAACCAAAGTGGTGATGGCATCTCAACGTTTCGCACGACCGCGCTTCGTTGCCGCAGTATCATGAATCAAAATATTCGTTGGGCATTGCTCTATAATGTCATCATTATTCCGGTTGCAGTCGCTGGGTTTCTTACTCCGTACATGGCTGCAATTGGCATGTCCGCCAGTTCGCTGCTGGTCTTATTGAACTCACTCAGGCTCTATCGCTAATGGAAAGTTTGTATATTTTGATTCCAATTGCCCTTTTCTTCGTGGTCTTGGCTGTAGGTATCTTCCTCTGGGCGGTTCGCTCTGATCAGTTTGAAGACTTAGAGCGTAAGGGTATGGACGTCCTGCTCGACGACAAACCAGCGCAGAAAACGCGGCAGGATGACGATGCTAGATAGTTTCGCCGCCTTGCTGATGGGGCTTGCCGGAGCTGGCCATTGCATTATGATGTGTGGTGGTATTGCCGGCGCTTTTGGTCAGTCCGTATCGACCACAACACTCCTCTTCTACAATTTAGGTCGAATTACCTCCTACTGTATTGCTGGTGCACTGGTTGGCTATGCAGCGAGTGTGCTGACTTTATTAATGCCAGATGCGCTTTTGGTACTGCGATTCGTATCCGGACTTTTACTCATATTATTTGGACTTTACTTAGCGGGTTGGTGGCTGGTGTTACTTCGACTTGAGCGTATTGGCATGCCGTTATGGCGTCGCTTACAGCCCTTTGCACAGAGAATCAGACAACGGCAACAACTGCCCGCCATTTTCGGCGCTGGCATGCTTTGGGGCTGGCTACCCTGCGGCTTAGTTTACAGTGCGCTCAGCTGGGCCGCCCTCAGCGGCTCTGCCAGCCAAGGCGCCTGGATGATGCTGATGTTTGGATTCGGTACCTTTCCCGCGATGTTCGCCTTCGGCTGGTTCAGTAAAGCACTGCAAAGTATTCTAAAATCTCAAGGCTTCCGCCAAGCCATGGGTATCATCATGATTCTGTATGGTGCTTGGGTTATTCAAATTGCGTTACGACAAATATCACTTTTCAGTTAGCTTGAACTACACTACTAGATAATGTTGTGGTTTAGGTTTGGAGGTGAAAAATGAGCTGCGTCAACAATATCTTAGTTGTGCTTGATCCTGAAGGTACTGAACAAAAGGCGCTCAACCGCGCGCTACAACTCGCCCGTATTTCCGGCGCGAAACTCACACTATTACTCTCCATTTATGACTTCTCATACGAAATGACGACCATGTTGGCCGCTGAGGAACGTGATCTCATGCGCGATAGTTTGATCGATGATCGACGCGTGTGGATCCGTGATCTCTTGGAAGATTACAACACTCGCGATCTTCACATCGACATTCAAGTGGTTTGGCACAACCGGCCGTTCGAAGCCATTATTGAAGCTGCCATTGCTGGCAAGCATGACATCATCGTGAAAGGCACGAAGCAACGTGAGGGGCTTGCTGCATTGCTGTTTACTCCAACCGACTGGCATTTGTTACGGAAAGCACCCTGCCTCGTCTTGCTCGTCAAAGAACACGATTGGCCAGAGCGTGGGCAAATTCTGGCCGCAATTCATACCACCGGTGAGAACAATCAGCACCAAGAACTCAACCAACGCATTACCGAACAGGCGCTGCGGTTTGCGCAATGCTTGAGTAGCACGGTGCACCTCGTGAATGCTTACCCTGGAGCACCGTTGACCATTGCCGCAGAAATTCCCGAGTTTGATACCGGTAATTACCGCGAAAGTATCGCTGAAAACCACCGTCAAGCACTGGCAGAGCACGCCACGCCTTTTGCTATCCCTCCAGCTCAACAACACGTGCAAGAAGGTCTCCCCGAGCAAGTCATTCCAGCCTTGGCGAAAGAACTCGACGCAGAGCTTGTGGTCTTGGGAACCATGGGGCGGACAGGATTCAGTGCAGCATTACTGGGCAACACCGCTGAGCATGTTATTGAACAGCTCAATTGTGATTTACTCGCAGTAAAACCTGCGGGATTTCAATCGCCGGTTAAGGTATAATCGCGCCGTTTTTTCATCAAGCGGTAGTGAATATGTCGACACCACAAACAATAGCCAGCTTAGGTCCTACGGCCAAGAAGCAAAAATACGCCTTGAATAAGTTACAAAAACGTCTGCGTCGTGACGTCGGGCGGGCTATTGAAGATTTTAATATGATCGAAGACGGTGACCGTGTGATGGTCTGCCTGTCAGGTGGAAAAGATAGTTATACGCTGCTCGATATTTTACGTTTCCTGCAGCGAATTGCTCCGATCAAATTTGAGATCATTGCGGTGAATCTGGACCAGAAACAACCCGGTTTTCCAGAGCATATTTTACCGGAGTATCTCACCCGTGAAGGCGTCGACTTCCGCATTATTGAAGAAGATACCTATTCAATAGTGAAAGAAAAGATTCCTGAAGGAAAAACCACCTGCTCGCTTTGCTCGCGGTTACGACGCGGCATTCTCTATCGTGTCGCCAACGAGCTGGGAGCGACCAAGATTGCACTCGGTCACCATCGCGATGACATGCTGGAAACTTTGTTATTGAATATGTTTTACGGTGGCACCATGAAATCAATGCCGCCTAAGTTGGTCAGCGACAATGGCCAGCATGTGGTGATTCGTCCGCTGGCCTACGCCCGCGAGAAAGATATTGCGAAGTACTCCGAAGCATGCGAATTCCCTATAATTCCTTGCAACCTCTGTGGTTCACAGGAAAATTTACAGCGCAAAGTTATTAAAGACATGCTGAAACAATGGGATCGCAATCATCCTGGCCGCATCGAAAGTATGTTTTCGGCACTCCAAAACGTCGTCCCATCGCATCTAGCCGACGCCAGTTTGTTCGGGTTTAAGTCGATAACCGCGACTGGGCAAGAGAATCCGGATGGTGATACGGCGTTTGATCACAGCACGCCGACCACCTTCCTAAACTTCCGCGACGAAGATGACCAAGCGGACGAAATCACTCCGATCCAGGTGCTGAATTTGAGTTAGCTTCGGCATTTGAGTTCGCGTCAGACTCAATCACATCAACAATAATCGGGCGATTGACCCGAATCATAGAGTTGAGTTCGTCAATATAGTCTTCGCCACGCTCGGAATAACTGAGTAAGCCTGGAGTCAGGTCAAGCGCTCGGATATCAGCACCTTCGAGACGTTTTTGCTCGCGCAACACGCGCAAGTCTAAATAAGCCGGATGCGTATTGATGTTACGCAAGTAACTGCGCACCGACGCATTCACCGTAGCAAACTTCTGTACCTCATGATTCGCACCTTCTGGACGTGAATCCGGCACAATTCCGCAGCCTTCACTAAAGCACCATTGGCCGAAAAAATTCAACCCATC
>PYVG01000120.1 GCA_003030745.1 Pseudidiomarina aestuarii
AGGCGCCGCGGATCTGGCGATGGACACGTGACACGGTTGCAAAGACGTCATCAGCGGTTAGTTGCAAACTGTGCTGCTGATACAGCTCGTGTGCAAAAATATTGAGTAAGACTTCCGAATCCGAAGTGGTGTTGATATGCCGACGAGCTTTGGCGAACAACTGATCTTGCAGCTCTTGCGCATTGGTGAGGTTACCATTGTGCGCCATGGCAATACCAAAATGCGAATTCACGTAAAACGGTTGTGCTTCAGCAGAGCTGGAACTACCAGCCGTTGGGTAGCGAACATGCCCGATACCCACTCGTCCTTGCAAACGGTGCATGTGGCGTGTGTGGAAAACGTCACGAACCAAACCATTCGCTTTGCGCAAACGCAACGTGTCTTGGTCTACGGTCATGATTCCCGCCGCGTCTTGGCCGCGATGCTGGAGCATGGTTAAAGCGTCGTATAACGCTTGATTGACTGGGTCTTTACCAACTATGCCTACAATGCCACACATGCCAACACAACCTCATTACACTTGTTTGGGAAGAAAACTGGACGATTGTTCAAGGTATTCAAAAAACCATTGAATAAAGATCCCAAAATGCGGGATCAACACCGAATTCTGCCACCAGATACTGCTGGCAAAACCAGTAAAGGAATCAAGGAAAAATAACAGCGCACTGACTATCAACACACCACGAAGCGCACCAAATACGGCACCAAGCACGCGATCAGTTCCAGTCAGACCAGTCGACTCGACGAGTTTACTCACCAAGAAATTGACAATTGAACCAACAATGAGGGTCGCGACAAATAACGCGAGTATAGCTGCACCATGGCGCACGAGTTCATCTTCAATGCCGGTGAAGTACACGGCTAAATCGAGATAATACCAACTGGCAATGAAAAAGGCTGCTATCCAGATAGCGAGAGACAGAGCTTCACGAACAAACCCGCGAAACAGGCTGATCAACGTTGACAGTGCGATGCCTGCAATGATGGC
>PYVG01000121.1 GCA_003030745.1 Pseudidiomarina aestuarii
AGCCAATCGCCTGGGTATTGGCCAACTCAAGTGGGAGCTAGAGGATCTTGCCTTCCGCTATTTGAATCCAGAAACCTACAAGGCCATTGCGCAACAGTTACACGAGCGCCGTGTCGACCGTGAAACCTACATTCAAGACTTTGTACAACAAGTGCAAACTCGACTGCTGGACGAGGGTGTTGAAGCCGACATCTATGGCCGCCCGAAACATATCTATTCAATTTGGCGAAAGATGCAGAAAAAGCATCTTGGATTCGATCAGTTATACGATATTCGAGCCGTCCGTATTATTACCCGCAGCCTAAAAGATTGTTATGCGGCGCTGGGCGTCGTGCATAGCTTATTCCGGCATATTGCATCTGAATTTGACGACTATATTGCCACACCCAAAGCGAATGGTTACCAGTCGATTCATACGGTGGTGGCCGGTCCGGCAGGGAAGCACATTGAAATTCAGATCCGCACCCAGACCATGCATGATGATGCAGAGCTCGGTGTTGCAGCGCATTGGTTATACAAAGAAGGCTCAACTGCGGGCAAAGGGCATGGATTTGAGGAAAAGATAGCATGGCTACGTAAATTGCTGGCGTGGCAAGAAGATATGGCCGAGAACGATGAGTTAGTGGCTGAAATTCGTTCACAAGTATTTGAAGACCGCGTCTATGTGTTTACGCCCAAGGGCGAAGTGATTGACTTGCCGGCGGGTGCCACACCACTTGATTTTGCCTATTACATCCACTCACAAGTGGGCAATCGTTGTATCGGTGCGAAGGTAGACGGGCGCATTGTCCCCTTTACTTATCAGCTCCAGAATGGCGAGAAAATTGAGATCTTGACTCAGAAGTCGGCCCAACCACGGCGAGACTGGCTAAATACGAGTCTAGGCTATTTAAACACCGCGCGGGCGCGCAGCAAGGTGCAAACCTACTTCAAGAAGCTCGATCGTGACAAGAATATTGCCGCCGGTAAAGAAAGCTTAGAA
>PYVG01000122.1 GCA_003030745.1 Pseudidiomarina aestuarii
GGGAAGAGGCCGACCAGTATGAAGTGATTGGCGTAAAAAGCACCTTCCGCTTAGCGCAGCGCCCAGCGAGCTTCGAAGTGCTACGTTATGACCGGCAAATCATCAAACGCAAAGGCAGCGACACTCTCCTGCCAAGTCAGGCTCCCTTTAATGTATTGGATAAAAGCGTGGCGGATGTGAGCTTTATCGTGGGGATGCTGGTCGATAAATTCCAATACCACTTGCCGCTGTATCGCCAGCACCAGCGTTTAGCTGGAGCGGGCATTACTTTAAGCCGCAGCACACTGGGCACCATCGTGGCGCGCGGTATTGATTTACTCTATCCGATTGTGGATGCGATGCTAAGTAGCATCTTACAAAGCCAGGTGCTGGCAATGGACGAAACGCCGATTAAAGCAGGCAAAGCCGGGCCAGGTAAAATGAAGCAAAGTTACTTCTGGCCGGTGTATGGCGATAAGGATGAAATTGTTTTTACCTTCTCCACCAGCCGCGGGCGGCAACATATAGAAGAGATAGTAAAGCATCGCTTTAAAGGCACCTTATTAAGCGATGGCTACAGCGCCTATGCCAGTTATATCAAAGCCAATGAAGGCTTAACCCATGCCCAGTGCTGGGTGCACAGTCGCCGGCAATTTATTGAAGCGGAAAACAGCTGGCCAGCGCCGGCCAAAGAAGCGATTAGCCTAATCGCTAAGCTGTATGAGATAGAAGAGACTATCCGAAACCAAAAGCTCACGGATGACAAAAAACGCCAATACCGCCTTACACACAGCAAACCGGTGGTTGACCGCTTCTTTACGTGGTGTGATGATACCCTGCATAACCTGACGCTGCTGCCCAAAGACCCCCTCTCCAAAGCGATTGGCTATGTACAAAGCAAAGAAATGGCACTGCGCGTCTTCCTGGAAGACCCTGATGTACCGCTGGATACAAACCATCTGGAGCGGGCGCTTCGGCCCATACCCATGGGGAGAA
>PYVG01000123.1 GCA_003030745.1 Pseudidiomarina aestuarii
CGGTAACGCCGATAAGCCTTGATATGACGGCGAAGTCACATCAAGAAACGTTGAATCAGTGGTTGAGTAAAACGGCACCATGATGATCCAGAATTTCCAAGGAATGGCGCGACGTTTAGCGACATTGTTGCGTCAGCAAGGTATTAGCGATCCAGATGTTTTGCGGGTGATTGAGACCACTCCTCGGCATCAGTTTATGCCAGAGTCATTGGCACACAAAGCCTATGAAAACACCGCATTACCGATTGGCAAAGGACAGACTATTTCGCAACCGCTGATGGTGGCGTCAATGACGCAGTTGCTGATGCAGCATCACTGTCAAAAGGTATTAGAAATAGGTACCGGCAGCGGCTATCAAACCGCCGTGTTAGCGCAACTAGTGGAGCGCGTTTATTCCGTTGAACGTATTGCTGAGTTGCAGTACCAAGCGAAGCGTCGGCTTAAAAATCTCGATCTGCATAATATTCAAATGCGCCATGGTGATGGTTGGCAGGGGTGGTCTAGCAAGTCACCGTTTGACGGCATTATTGTCACCGCTGCGGCACAATCTATTCCGCAAGCACTGTTGGATCAATTAGCGGATGGCGGTGTACTGATCATCCCCGTTGGCACCGAGCGGCAAGCACTCCATGTGGTTCGGCGCTTTGGCGATAGTTATGAACAAAAGCAATTGGGTGACGTGAAGTTTGTGCCTTTGGTCCCGGGAGCACTGGCATGAAGTTGTTTAGTTGGCTCTATGACCGCGTTCTTCAATGGTCACAGCATCGTCGCGCACCAGCCATTCTTGCTGCTTTAAGCTTTTCTGAGTCGGTGATTTTCCCGATTCCTCCTGATGTGATGTTGGCACCGATGGCGATGACGCAGCCGAAACGCGCTTGGTTCTTTGCTGGTATCACGACTATAGCCTCTGTATTAGGCGGTATTGCGGGCTATCTACTCGGTTGGTTTGCATTT
>PYVG01000124.1 GCA_003030745.1 Pseudidiomarina aestuarii
GCGGATGCTGAAGACAATGATGATGTCGAAGATCGCTATTCGACCGATGATGTCAAAGAAGTGTTGGGTGCGTACGATGGCGCTGCAGAGTCAGCCGCTACAGACAACGAAGATGATTTCGAATTAGGTAAAAGTCCGGCCACCTTGCTCGATTTGGCGCAGGCCTACATTGAGATGGGTGAGATTGACGATGCACAGCTATTGCTGAATAAGATTAAGCACTGTGGCGACGACGATATTGAGCGTGAAGTAGCCCAATTGCTGCAACAGCTTGATGGCCAATCCCATCGCTAAATTGAGATAAGTGCAGTACTCATGACGGATGTCGAGCAAGATTTAACAGTGAACACTCCGACGCGAATTGCGTTGGGTGTGGAATACGATGGCAGCCAGTTTTATGGCTGGCAACGTCAGCGCGAAGTCGTTTGTGTGCAAGAAGTGCTCGAGCGAGCGTTGAGTAAAGTTGCCAATAGTCCCATTGAAGTGACTTGTGCTGGACGCACCGATGCAAGGGTGCATGCTACCGGCCAAGTCGTTCACTTTGATACCCCAGAGCCGCGAACCATGGCCGCTTGGACCATGGGTGTGAATAGTAACCTGCCAGCCAACGTCGCCGTGCGCTGGGCACAGGTGGTTCCGGCGGATTTTAATGCGCGCTTCAGCGCCACTGGGCGTCGCTATCGCTATATCATTGCCAACATGCGATTACGTCCCGGTTTCTTGCAGTACGGCCTCAGCCACTACCATCAACCCCTGAACGCTGCGGCTATGCATCGAGCTGCACAATCACTGCTGGGTGAGAATGACTTTACCTCCTTCCGTGCCGCTCAATGTCAAAGTAATACACCGTTTCGCTGTGTCACTCACGTCGATGTGCGCCGTCATGGCGACTTTGTGGTGGTGGATATTGCCGCGAACGCGTTTCTCCATCACAT
>PYVG01000125.1 GCA_003030745.1 Pseudidiomarina aestuarii
CCAATTCCATTTGCTGGTAGTCATCTGCGGCTTGTGCGCGTTTGCGTGCTTCGGCCTGTGGGTTCACCACTTGCTCACGCGGTACTTCGAGCCCCATCATCCGCGCCAGCTCTTCAATCGCTTCAGGGAATTCAAGGCCGTCAAACATCATCAAGACATCAATGGCGTTACCATGCTCACCACAACCAAAACAGTGATAGAACTGCTTGTCGGGAGCGACGGTAAAGCTGGGGGATTTTTCGTTATGAAATGGGCAGCACGCCTGATAATTCCGACCTGCTTTTTTCAACGGGACTCGGCTATCAACCACTTCCACAACATCCGCGCGATCCAACAGATCGTGAATGAAGCTTTTTGGAATGAGACCAGCCATGGAAGTCCTTTTGCTTGAGTCGGATTGAAACGGAACAGCGCTTGAATTGAGCGATCGATTCTACTGTGAAACGCGAGCCTTGCAAACACGCAATGAAAAAGCCGAATGAGTTTCCCCATTCGGCTTTTCTAATCGTTTACACGATCAGGCAAGAATCAAGCGCGGTCTTAGTAAAGACGAGTGCGGCGCGCGTTCTCACGCGACAGCTTCTTCGCATGACGTTTAACAGCAGCGGCTTTCTTACGCTTACGCTCTGAAGTTGGCTTTTCGTAGAATTCACGACGACGAACTTCAGACAGTACACCTGCTTTCTCGCAAGAGCGCTTGAAACGACGCAGTGCTACGTCAAACGGCTCGTTTTCTTTTACTTTAACAACTGGCATTAAAATCTCACCTCAATGAAAATTCTGTTGTTGGTTATCGGATTGGTTAATTTTTAACCACGACAATTAAAAATGGTGCTGAATTGTAGCGAGTTCAGATCCTCTTGTAAAGCTAGAGATCATGTTTTTCTTTGCTTTCGGGAAATCTCTGCGACCGCTTGGAATGCGTTGCTTT
>PYVG01000126.1 GCA_003030745.1 Pseudidiomarina aestuarii
CACGATTACGATGATCAATTCGATCAAAGTAAAACCTTTTTGTTGTGTGTTCATAACGCACTTCCTTCCTGAATTAGGGGCATTACCCCAATAAATTAAAATTAATCATTATTACTGTAAATGCTTACCCCACCGGTGCGTGGATTGTAAACAAACGCATTGCCCACGCTCAAATAGTCGTCACCCGCCGGTGCAGCGGTACGACTTTTAATGGTATTTGCTAAATAATAGACGCAAATATCATTGGTACCGTTATTTTCGCGAGCCACGAAATAACGATTTTCACCCAGTAGGGTAAAATTAGTAGTAGCGGTTGGCGCGCCCTGCAAAATAGCTTGCATCAGGGTGCGACAATCGTCACCAATCAAATTCTCATCATGGGCATCTAAATTACTATTGCCGCTCACTGGGAAGCCCGTGTTACCGTCAACATTCACGGTAATTCCGTCCATCACCACTTCGGCACCAGCTCCTTCGGCATTGCCAGACGGCCTACCACGCAGTTCCCACTCTGCTCGCACTAAGGAGATAGCCGTGGCAAAACCACCGGCAACACCTTCCAACGCAGAATCCTCGGCGTCGGCTGTGACACTAGTAAAGCGCGGTAACGCAGAAGCTGCCAGTAACCCAAGGATTACCACCACAATAATCAGCTCGATTAAAGTAAAACCTGATTGTCTGTTTCGTCGCACTTGGAACTTCCCCTTACAACATTGTGGTTATTATCTAGTCATCTATACATTTTTTCAAATAATAAAAGTTATGGATAAATGCGCTATATTTGTTAATACTTTTAGCTACCACCTTGATAAGCGCTCATCATATCCCACATTGGCATAAATATACCCAACGCCATCACGGCCACAATAACAGCAACGATCGCAAGCATGATAGGTTCTATCTTCGCTGTCAAACTTTTGAG
>PYVG01000127.1 GCA_003030745.1 Pseudidiomarina aestuarii
TAGGTGCCATCTGGATGATTATCCATGCTGGTCTGATTGTGGTCGTTGCGCGACTGATTAAAGCGCCGACGTTCTACATGGCGGTGGCAAGCCAAGCCAATGTGGGGGGCGCAGCATCAGCACCCGTGGTCGCTTCAGCGTTCCATCCTTCATTAGCATCGGTTGGCGTGCTGCTTGCTGTGCTAGGCTATGCAGTAGGTACTTACGTCGCGTACTTCTGTGGTCAAGTGTTACGACTCATCGCGGTCGGTTAAGTGACCGAGCGTTAACGAGAGGAATGGTAGAGTGATTAATACGCAAGTCATCAAAGTCGGCAATGTCAGTATTGCGAATCAATTACCATTTGTGCTGTTTGGTGGCATGAATGTCTTGGAATCGCGTGATCTCGCGATGCGTGTTGCTGAACATTACGTTGAGGTCACCCAACGTTTGGGTATTCCGTATGTGTTCAAAGCATCGTTCGACAAAGCCAATCGTTCCTCCATTCACTCTTATCGTGGCCCAGGCTTGGACAAAGGTTTGGCAATATTTGAAGAGCTAAAATCAACGTTTCAGGTACCCATCATTACCGACGTGCATGAGCCACACCAAGCGCAGGCCGTTGCTGAAGTGGCTGATATTATTCAGCTTCCCGCATTTTTAGCACGCCAGACGGATTTGGTGGTTGCGATGGCAAAAACGGGTGCGGTGATTAACGTCAAAAAGCCACAATTCCTAGCGCCGCACGAAATGCGTCATATCATTAAGAAGTTTAATGAGGCGGATAATTACAATGTCATTTTGTGCGAGCGGGGCAGTAGTTTCGGTTATAACAACCTAGTCGTCGACATGTTGGGTATGGATGACATGAAGCAGATGGCGCCGGTGATGTTCGATGCAACGCATGCGTTGCAACGTCCAGGTGGCCGTGCGGACTCAGCCG
>PYVG01000128.1 GCA_003030745.1 Pseudidiomarina aestuarii
GATGGTGCTACCAATTCGATCGCGTGCGACTGCCGGATTCCATTGATCGCCATAAGAAAATCCCGACGCATCCAAGACAACATCAATCTCTGACTCATTGACCATACCGAACATATTGCGAAGCCTGGCGGGGAGCCAACCCATTACGCCAATAATATTCATCCGTTTGCGGACATAACGAGTTTTCTGCCATAGCCCAAAGTCAGCGCGGCGTTGATACGGTCCGTTTGGCTCAACGACAAAGCGTGCTGCTACTCCACGCTGACGGAATTGATCAATGATTGCACATAACATGAGCTCTGCGCCTTTATTGGCAAAGCTGATTCCCTTTACTTCAACAGTTAACACAAGCTTTTCCCTCTGATTCAAGAACGCTCAGTTTACCAAGTATTAATGTCGAAAAGAAAACAAAAAGGCATTGGTGATAAATTTAAGAAAATGTTATGGTTTTGGGTGTGTTTTTTCTATTTAAGGTCGTAAGTAATGAAGCGAATGTATATGGTCACTGCCGCTTTCATGTTAGTCGCATGTGGCAGCGATGAGCAATCTTCGGTAGTACCGCCTCCCCCTCCAGTAGCGTCAACTTTTACCATCACAACACCGACAGCAACGCCCTACGGGCAAGTCTTCAGTATTAGTGTGGAAGCCGCAGCCGGCGACTCGGTTGCTATCGATAAAATCGAGACGAGCGTGCCGCTCAAGCAAATAGATACCGATAATGAGAGCTCCTTCTCATTCATCGCTCCTGCGCTGACCTTGGCCGATGAAAGTTTTACCATTTCATTGACCGACGCGGAAGGAAACAAAAAAACCGTTACGATTGAGAATATCGATGATACTGATACGTCTAAACTGGTTGATTTGAGTCGTCCTTATCCGTTCTCTAATTCGAATACTGGAAAATATGATCACTACCGTT
>PYVG01000012.1 GCA_003030745.1 Pseudidiomarina aestuarii
CAACTTGATGAACTTAATTTTGCCGTTATTGCTGTTGGCGATAGCTGTTATGACACGTTCTGCTCAGCGGGTCGCGATTGTGATGCTTTACTGGATAAGCTGCATGCCAAACGCGCGGTTGAACACCTCGAAATAGATATGGCAACGGAAGATCCAGAAGAAAAAGCCGCAGAATGGCTTCCAAAACTAATCACATGGTTAAATAGTAAACAGACGTAAATGTGTATAACCTCTGTTTAAGATCCCTTAAGCTCTGTTTACTCCCCTGTGATAACTCTGTGTATAACTATCATTGTGGATAACTACCGATCTTATCCACCGTTTGATCACGGGAACGATCATCATCTGATCACAGGGAATGAGATCGTTGTGATCCTTGCTGAATAAGCGCTACAAACGCTTATCCACAGAACTTCTTTCCCTAGTAGTAGTAGTAATAAAAGATCAAAAACAAGATCAAAACCTTTTATAAGATCTAACCCACTACAATCCCGCAGCATTTAAGCGTTTTGATCTGGATCAATTCACGCTAAAATATACGACTCTGTGATCCTTGCTAGGATCCTAAATTTTTTGAGACACCGAGACGAATCACTATGAGTAACCAGCACAACTTTCACCAACATTATGACGTCATTGTCATTGGCGGTGGTCATGCAGGAACTGAAGCCGCATTGGCTGCAGCACGCATGGGTTGTCAAACATTGCTGCTCACGCACAACATCGAAACGTTAGGCCAAATGTCCTGCAATCCAGCTATTGGTGGTATTGGTAAAGGTCATTTAGTCAAAGAAATCGATGCATTAGGCGGTGCAATGGCTATTGCAGCTGATCGCGCTGGTATTCAATTTCGAACGCTCAATTCTTCTAAAGGTCCCGCAGTACGTGCTACGCGAGCTCAAGCAGATCGTGTGTTATATCGAGCAGCTATTCGTGAACAACTCGAGAATCAAGAAAATCTGAGTTTATTCCAGCAAGCCTGCGATGATCTGGTTGTTGAAAACGATCGCGTGATCGGTGTAGTAACCCAAATGGGATTAAAGTTTTCTGCCAAAACCGTTGTTTTAACTGTAGGTACTTTCCTGGGTGGCCAAATTCATATTGGTCTGGACAATTACCAGGGTGGTAGAGCCGGTGATCCACCAGCGAATGCTTTAGCCAAGCGTCTCCGCGAGTTACCGTTACGAGTAGATCGACTAAAAACCGGTACACCACCACGAGTGGATGCAAAAACGATTGATTTTTCAGTCATGCAAGAACAACCCGGTGACTCGCCGACACCTGTATTTTCGTTTATGGGTAACGGAACCGATCATCCGCAACAAATTTCGTGTTACATCACTCATACCAACGAACAAACACATGAAATTATTAAAGGCGGATTAGACCGATCGCCCATGTACTCTGGTGTGATTGAAGGTATTGGGCCGCGTTATTGCCCGTCAATTGAAGACAAAGTAATGCGCTTTGCGGATAAGAATTCGCATCAAATCTTCGTTGAGCCAGAAGGTTTAACCACCAATGAAGTCTATCCAAACGGTATCTCAACCAGCTTGCCGTTTGATGTACAAGTTCAGTTGGTGCGTTCCATCAAAGGATTTGAGAACGCGCACATTACCCGACCCGGTTATGCCATCGAATATGATTATTTTGATCCACGGGATCTGAAGCAATCACTCGAAACCAAATATATTCATGGACTGTTTTTTGCTGGGCAAATCAACGGCACCACTGGCTACGAAGAAGCGGGTGCGCAAGGTTTGGTGGCGGGTTTAAATGCAGCTTTGCAAGCGCAAGACAAAGAGTCTTGGGCACCACGTCGTGATCAAGCCTACATGGGCGTACTGATTGATGACCTATCAACACTGGGTACCAAAGAGCCGTATCGTATGTTTACGTCACGTGCTGAATACCGGTTGCTATTGCGTGAAGATAACGCGGATATGCGGTTAACCGAGCTAGGTCGTCAGTTAGGTTTGGTTGATGATGCTCGCTGGGCACGCTTCAGTGAGAAAATGGAAGCCATTGAGCAAGAGCAACAACGGTTGCGCAGCTTGTGGATCCATAAAGATCATCCCGCTGTTGAAAGTGTGAATCTGCATGTCAAAACGCCGATCACGCGCGAAGTGAATGGTGAAGACTTACTGCGCCGTCCAGAAATGACTTATGACGTGATGATGTCTATTCCAGCGTTAGGACCAGGCTTAACAGATCAGCAAGCTGCTGAACAAGTTGAAATTCAGACCAAATATGCTGGTTACATTCATCGTCAACAGGATGAAATTGCGAAGCAGCAACGTCATGAAAATACTAAGCTTCCGCTTGATTTTGACTACAAATCAATCAAAGGCTTATCGAATGAGGTAGTGGCCAAACTCAACCAGCATCAGCCAGAGACAGTGGGTAAAGCGGCACGAATTTCAGGCATTACTCCCGCTGCTATTTCGATGTTGTTGGTCCATCTGAAAAAACAAGGATTGTTGCGCCGCAGCGCATAATAGAAACCTTATGCTAGATATTTTAACGCGCTTGATTGATCAATCAGGGGTGCCTGTTTCGGCCCCACAAGCCAAAACGTTGCTGACGTTAGTCGAACAGTTGAACAAGTGGAATAAGGCTTACAACTTAACGTCGGTGCGTGATCCTCGGCAGATGCTGAGCAGGCATATTATCGACAGCATTGTGATCAAACCCTACCTCCAAGGACAGCGATTTATTGATGTTGGCACAGGACCTGGATTACCCGGATTACCGCTCGCCATTATTATGCCTGATTGTCATTTTACATTGTTAGATTCACTGGGTAAGCGCATCCGTTTTATTCGCCAGTTTTGCCATGAAAATCAAATAACTAATGTTACTGCAGTGCAAAGAAGAGTCGAAGATTTTGAGCCTGAACAGAAATTTGATGGCGTGATAAGTAGAGCCTTTGCCTCGCTTAATGATATGCTCACTTGGTGTCATCATTTACCAACCGAACAGGGGCGCTTTTACGCCTTAAAGGGACAATACCCAACCGCTGAACTGGCCCAATTGCCAGCTGGGTTTGTGGTCGAGCAGATAGAAAAGCTGCAAGTTCCCGAAGCCGATGGCGAGCGTCATTTGGTATTGATTAGAGCTGCAAATTAAAGCAAGCCAAGCAAAATAAGAGGTTATACCGGTGGGAAGAATCATAGCCATAGCCAATCAAAAAGGTGGGGTCGGTAAAACGACCACAGCAGTAAATTTGGCTGCCTCCATGGCCGCCACTCGGCGCAAAGTGCTATTGATTGACCTCGACCCGCAAGGCAACGCTACTATGGGTAGCGGCATTGATAAATACGATGTCGAAAACACTGCCTATGAATTATTGGTCGACGAAAAGCCTGCCAGCGAAGTCATTATCAAAGAAACCAACGGTAAGTATCATTTGATTGCTGCCAATGGAGATGTCACTGCGGCCGATATCAAATTGATGCAGGCCTTTGCTCGCGAACAACGTCTCACCAATGCACTAAAACCAGTACAAGATCAGTACGACTTTATCTTTATTGATTGTCCTCCTTCACTGTCCATGCTGACCGTGAATGCTATGGCTGCTGCTGATTCAGTATTGGTGCCGATGCAATGCGAATATTATGCATTGGAGGGTTTAACCGCCTTGATGGATACTATCGAACGTCTTGCATCAGCAGTGAATCCACGCCTGACCATTGAAGGCATTTTACGCACCATGTATGACCCGCGTAATCGCCTTGCGAATGACGTGTCTGAACAATTGAAAACGCATTTTGGTGACAAGGTTTACCGAACGGTGATCCCGCGTAACGTGCGCTTAGCAGAAGCGCCAAGTTTTGGTGCTCCGGCCATGTATTACGATAAATCATCAACGGGTGCCAAAGCCTATTTATCGTTGGCTGGCGAATTGATTCGCCGCGCAGAACAACAAAAGAAAGCCGAATCAACGGCTGAAGCCTGAGGAAGAACAGTGCTATGTCTGTGAAAAAACGAGGATTAGGGCGCGGCTTGGATGCCCTGCTAACCAACAATAAGCAATCACGTGATGCGGAGTCCAACGAGGCACCGCAAACCGAATCACCGGTACAAAGTGACCTACGCAAACTCCCTATCGAGTGGTTGCAACCCGGCAAGTATCAGCCCCGTAAAGATATGTCACCTGAAGCACTTGAAGATCTTGCCGCATCGGTAAAGGCACAAGGCATTATTCAGCCGATTGTTGTACGTGAAATCAGCCATGAACGGTTCGAAATTATTGCTGGAGAGCGACGTTGGCGCGCTGCTCAATTAGCCCGCTTAAGTGAAGTGCCAGTGCTCATCAAACAAGTTCCTGATGAAGCAGCAGTAGCCATTGCACTGATTGAGAATATTCAACGCGAAGATCTCAATGCCATGGAAGAAGCTACCGCATTGCAACGTTTGTTGGATGAATTCCGGCTGACTCATCAAGAAGTCGCTGATGCTGTGGGGAAATCTCGGGCTACGGTCACTAACTTATTACGCCTAAACAATCTTGAAAAAGAGAGCAAAACATTGCTTGAGCGTGGCGACATTGAACTCGGGCACGCAAAATTATTACTGGCGTTACAAGGCGACGCGCAAAGTGATGCTGCGCGAGTGATCGCCGCCAAGGCCATGACCGTAAGAGAAGCAGAAAAATTAGTCCGTAGTTTGTTAGAGCCGGGCAAACCTAAGCCTGAACCGAAACAACCGGATGCCGACATTCAGCGCCTCGAACAACGTTTAAGTGAACATCTTGGCGCAGCCGTTGCAATCAACCATGGGCGCAAAGGCAAAGGTAAAGTTGTAATTAATTACAGCAATTTGGACGAGCTCGACGGAATTTTGCAGCATTTGCAGCTTTCAGACAGCTAACAAGTTTGCAATTAAACCGCAAATCTTTATACTATCGCGGGCTTTTCAGCGAGGTTTTAGGCCCGTGACGAATACAATTAATAGCACTGGAAAACAGCTCGCTGCTCGCTTGCTTCGTGTGCAAGCTGGAGCGATTTTTTTATTGGCGTGTGTGTTCTCGCTAGTGCAACCCATTAATGGGTATCTTTATTTCTGGGGCGTGGTTGGCGGCGGCATAGCCGTGATGATCCCAACCGCACTCTTCGCATGGCGTGCATTTGCTTCAGGCGGCGCGCGTGCAGCACAACAGGTTGTGTCGAACTTTTTTGCAGGTGAGGCGATTAAATTGACCCTTGCCGTGGCCCTGCTGGTGGCTTTATTGGTGTTTACCACGCTCCCGTATAGTGCGGTTTTGAGCGGTTACATCATCACCCTGTTTGTGCAGTGGCTAGCACCGATTTTGTTTTTAAAATCAACTTAAAATTGTGGGAAATTAAGATGGCTGCAGAAGAGGTAACACTCACGAGTCATATCCAACACCACTTAACGAACGCAAAGATGTGTGTCGCTGATGACGGCAGCTTTGTTTTCAATAAGGCATGTGAAAATGCAGGGTTTTGGGCATGGCACATTGACACCCTCGCCTGGTCAATTGGACTAGGTATCTTATTCTTAATGTTGTTCCGTAGTGCGGCGAAAAAGGCCGACATGGGCGTTCCTGGTAAATTCCAATGTTTCATTGAAATGATTGTGGAATTTGTAGCAGGTAACGTACGCGACACCTTCCATGGCAAAAGTAAACTCATTGCCCCACTGGCTCTCACCATCTTTGTCTGGGTATTCCTGATGAACTTGATGGACTTGATTCCAGTTGATTTCCTGCCGTCATTTGCCGGTTGGATCGGTTCCACATTCTTCGGCATGGACTCGCATGACGTCTACATGAAGATTGTACCGACCACAGACATTAATATGACTGCGGCGCTCGCTATCGGTGTGTTCATGCTGATGATTGGCTACAACATCCGGATTAAGGGTGTGGTTGGCTTTATCAAAGAATTGACGTTACACCCGTTTAGCTCAAGCAACATGTTTGTGCAGATTCTTCTGATTCCGTTTAACTTCTTGCTCGAAGTGATTGCCCTTATCGCGAAGCCGTTCTCACTGGCACTGCGTTTGTTCGGTAACCTTTATGCAGGTGAATTAATCTTTATTTTGATTGGTGCGGTCGGCCTGATGCAGTTGCCATTGCACTTCATTTGGGCGGTATTCCATATCCTAGTCATCGTACTCCAAGCCTTCGTCTTCATGATGTTGACGATTGTTTACTTGAGTATGGCTAGCTCGGAAAGCCACTAAGTTTTTTGTTTTACGTGTTTTAACTTTTACTTTTAGCTCTTAACTTTTATTGGAGAAAACAATGGAACTAATGTTAGGTCTTAAATTTATCGCAGTTGCTCTGTTGATCGGTTTCGGTGCAATCGGTACTGCTATCGGCTTCGGTAACATGGGTGGTAAATTCCTGGAAGCGTGTGCACGTCAGCCAGAATTAGCTCCTTCACTGCAAGTTAAAATGTTCATCTTGGCAGGTCTGATCGATGCGGTAGCAATGATCGGTGTTGGTATCGCCATGGTCCTGTTGTTCGTTCTGTAAGGCTCGATACACATTTTCGAACAATGAACGAATAGGAGGGTGGGTCTATGAACATTAATATGACCCTGATCGGTGAATTAATCGCGTTTATCGTCTTTGTGCTGTTCTGCATGAAGTTTGTTTGGCCACCGCTGAACAATGCGATTGAAGCTCGTCAAAAGAAAATTGCTGACGGTCTTGCTGCGGGCGAACGTGCCGAGAAAGACCTCGAATTGGCGCAAGCCAAAATCGCTGACGAACTGAAAGAAGCGAAAGCGCAAGCTGCCGATATCATCGCCCAAGCGAAAAAACGCGCGGACGAGACCATCGAAGACGGCAAGAAACGTGGTGAGCAGGAGCGCGAGAAAGTTGTTGCTGCAGGTCACGCAGAAGTCGAAGCAGAGCGGAATCGCTTACGTGAAGAATTGCGCAAGCAAGTAGCTGTGTTAGCTGTTGCCGGTGCAAGCAAAATTATCGGGCGCGAAATTGATAAAAACGCCCACAGCGACATTGTTGAAAAACTGGTCGCTGAACTCTAACCAAAGGGGTTTGTGCAAATGTCAGAATTGACTACGGTTGCTCGCCCCTATGCAAAAGCAGCTTTTGATTTTGCAGTAGAGAACGGCGCGTTAGAAAAGTGGAACGACATGATTGCGTTTGCAGCTGCGGTTGCAACGGACGCAACTATGGCTACTTTTCTGAGCAGCGCTGAAACGCTGGAAAAGAAAACTGACGTTTATGTTCAAGTGTGCGGTGAGCAGCTTGATGAAAATGGTCAGAACTTTGTCCGTTTGATGGCTGAAAATGGTCGTCTGAAAGCGTTACCTGCGGTACTTGCCTTGTTTGGTGAGTTACGTGCTGATTACGAAAAAGAAGTCGTTGTTGATGTTACTTCAGCGACTAAATTATTGAAAAAGCAGCAGGATGAACTCGTAAAAGCGTTAGAGAAACGTTTTTCACGCAAAGTTAAGCTGAATTGCACTGTCGATGACAACATTGTTGGCGGCTTATACATCAAAGCCGGTGACACCGTCATCGACGGTACGGTGCGCGGCAAGATCGATCGCCTTGCACACGCACTGCAATCCTAATTGGGGACTTGAGCATGCAACTGAATTCAAATGAAATCGCAGAGCTGATCAAAAAACGAATTGAGAAATTCGAAGTGGTCAGCGAAGCTCGTAACGAAGGTACCATTATCTCGGTAACCGACGGTATCATCCGCATCCACGGCTTAGCCGACTGTATGCAAGGTGAGATGGTCGAGCTTCCAGGAAATCGTTACGCTATCGCTTTGAACCTTGAGCGCGACTCTGTCGGCGCCGTGGTTATGGGTCCTTATGCGGATCTGCAAGAAGGCGTAAAAGTTAAATCAACTGGCCGGATCTTAGAAGTTCCGGTAGGTCGTGCATTGTTAGGCCGCGTCGTGAACACCCTAGGTGCTCCAATTGACGGTAAAGGTCCTATTGATGCAGATGGTTTCGAACCTGTTGAGAAAATCGCACCAGGCGTTATCGAACGTCAATCGGTCGACCAGCCGGTACAAACTGGTTACAAGTCAATCGATGCGATGATTCCAATCGGCCGTGGTCAGCGTGAGCTGGTTATCGGTGACCGTCAAACGGGTAAAACCGCTTTGGCAGTTGACGCCATCATCAACCAGAAAGATTCTGGAATTAAGTGTGTATATGTCGCTATCGGTCAGAAAGCGTCTACTATCGCAGCCGTTGTACGTAAGTTAGAAGAGCATGGTGCAATGGAAAACACCATTGTGGTTGCCGCTTCTGCTTCTGAGTCTGCAGCACTTCAATACTTAGCAGCCTATTCTGGCTGTACCATGGGTGAATACTTCCGTGACCGCGGTGAAGATGCACTGATTGTTTATGATGACTTGTCGAAGCAAGCTGTTGCTTATCGTCAAATCTCATTGCTATTACGTCGTCCGCCAGGTCGGGAAGCATACCCGGGTGACGTTTTCTATCTACACTCCCGTTTGCTTGAGCGTGCAGCTCGCGTTAACGCGGACTACGTAGAGAAATTCACTAACGGTGAAGTGAAAGGTAAAACCGGTTCACTAACCGCTCTGCCAATTATCGAAACCCAAGCGGGTGACGTATCGGCCTTCGTACCAACCAACGTAATCTCTATTACCGATGGTCAGATCTTCTTAGAAACTGACTTGTTCAACGCGGGTATTCGCCCAGCTGTGAACGCCGGTGTATCGGTATCTCGTGTAGGTGGTGCAGCACAGACGAAAATCATCAAGAAATTGGGTGGTGGTATTCGTTTGGCATTGGCTCAGTACCGTGAGTTGGCAGCATTCGCCCAGTTCGCATCTGACCTTGACGAAGCAACACGTGCTCAGTTAGAGCATGGCCAGCGCGTCACCGAACTGATGAAACAGAACCAATATGAGCCAATGAGCGTGGCTGATATGGCTGTGTCTATCTTCTCTGCCGAAAAAGGCTATCTGAAAGATGTGGCACAGGACAAAATCCTCGACTTCGAAAGTGCGTTAATTTCGTACATGCGTAGCGAGCACGCTGACCTGATGGCTGATATTGATAAAACTGGCAACTATAACGACGACATCGAAGCCAAACTGCACGAAGGTTTGAAAACCTTCAAGAAAACGCAGTCTTGGTAAGCGCAACGTGGCTTCAGCTTGCTGAGGCCACACGTCGTTGAGTTAACAGGAGATTTATCATGGCCGGCGGTAAAGAGATAAAAACCAAGATCGGGAGTATTAACAATACTCAGAAGATCACCAGTGCGATGGAAATGGTCGCGGCGTCTAAGATGAAAAAGGCGCAAGAGCGGATGGCTTCTAGCCGCCCGTACGCGGACAGCATCTACAAGGTGATCGGCCATGTTGCCCATGCAAACTTGGAATATCGTCATCCGTACTTAACGGAACGGGACGTAAAACGAGTGGGTTACATTGTCATTTCAACCGACCGTGGCTTGTGTGGTGGCTTGAACACGAACGAATTTAAAGCGGTCGTGAAGCATGCCAAATCACAACAAGACAATGGTGTTGAAGTTGACTTTGCAGCTATTGGCAACAAGGCAACGGGTTTCTTTAAACGCTTTGGTGGCCGTTTACTGGCGCAAACTTCAGGTCTTGGCGACAAGCCAACCGTGAACGATGTGCTCGGGACTGTGCAGGTGATGTTAGATGCGTTCGATGAAGGCAAAATCGACCGCCTGTACTTGGTGTACAACAAGTTTGTGAACACCATGCGGCAAGAGCCAACGATAGCGCAAATGCTACCGTTGCCAAAAGCCGAGTCTCGCGATGAGGTGCAGTCAGGTAGCTGGGACTACTTGTACGAGCCAGATCCACAGCCAATTTTAGAGTTATTGATCCGTCGTTTCGTTGAAGCGACTGTGTATCAAGGTGTTGTGGACAATATCGCCAGTGAACAGGCAGCGCGGATGGTGGCAATGAAGGCCGCTACCGACAACGCCGAAGACCTGATCGATCAATTGCAACTGGTGTACAACAAAGCACGTCAGGCAGCAATTACCCAAGAAATTTCGGAAATTGTATCGGGCGCCGAAGCGGTTTAAGGCGAAGCTTGCAAGAATTTTAGAGTTAGAGGAAATGTCATGAGTCAAGGTAAGGTCGTGCAAATAATTGGCGCGGTTGTGGATATCGAATTTCCACAATCAAGTGTGCCAAAGGTCTACGACGCGCTGAAGGTGACCGACGGTGACCTCAAGGGTTTGACCCTCGAAGTGCAGCAGCAGCTGGGTGGCGGTATCGTGCGTACAATCGCATTGGGTACTACTGACGGTCTGCGTCGTGGAATTACTATTGAAAATACTGGCGAACCAATCATGGTTCCAGTGGGTAAGCAAACACTGGGTCGTATCATGGACGTATTGGGCGAGCCGATTGATGAAGCGGGTGCTATCGGCGAAGAAGAACGCATGTCGATTCACCGTGCTGCACCTTCGTACGAAGAGCAGTCAAACGCAACTGAGCTACTGGAAACCGGTATCAAAGTTATCGATTTGATTTGTCCGTTCGCGAAGGGTGGTAAAGTTGGTCTGTTCGGTGGTGCCGGTGTAGGTAAAACCGTAAACATGATGGAGCTTATCCGTAACATCGCTATCGAGCACAGTGGTTATTCTGTATTCGCCGGTGTTGGTGAGCGTACTCGTGAAGGTAACGACTTCTATCACGAGATGAAAGACTCCAACGTATTAGACAAAGTAGCCCTAGTCTACGGTCAGATGAACGAGCCTCCGGGTAACCGTTTACGCGTTGCATTGACCGGTTTGACCATGGCGGAGAAATTCCGTGATGAAGGCCGCGATGTTCTGTTCTTCGTTGATAACATCTACCGTTACACCTTGGCTGGTACCGAAGTATCTGCATTGTTAGGTCGGATGCCATCAGCAGTAGGTTATCAGCCAACTCTTGCTGAAGAGATGGGTGTACTGCAAGAACGTATCACTTCAACCAAAACTGGTTCAATCACGTCAATCCAAGCGGTCTATGTACCTGCGGATGACTTGACCGATCCATCACCAGCAACCACCTTCGCTCACTTAGATGCGACGGTTGTATTGTCTCGTGATATCGCGTCACTGGGTATCTACCCTGCGGTTGACCCACTGGATTCAACTTCACGTCAGTTGGACCCACTGGTTATTGGTAAAGAGCATTATGAAACAGCGCGTGGCGTTCAGTCAGTTCTGCAGCGTTATAAGGAACTGAAAGACATCATCGCTATTTTGGGTATGGACGAATTGTCTGAAGAAGACAAAATGACCGTATCACGTGCTCGTAAAATTCAGCGTTTCTTATCTCAGCCATTCTTCGTTGCTGAAGTATTTACAGGCTCGCCAGGTAAGTATGTGTCGCTGAAAGACACCATTGCTGGTTTTAAAGGTATCTTAAACGGTGACTACGACGACCTGCCAGAGCAAGCGTTCTACATGGTTGGTAGCATCGAAGAAGCGGCCGAAAAAGCCAAGAAAATGTAAGAACCGGGAGGTTTAAATGGCAGCTAAAACTGTACAGCTTGACGTGGTCAGTGCCGAAGAACGTTTGTTCTCTGGCGCAGTAGAGACCGTGCAAGTGACCGGTAGCGAAGGTGAACTGGGTATCTACCCAGGCCACGCCCCTCTTCTAACTACAATCAAACCAGGTATGGTGCGCATTGTGAAAGAAGGTGGCGAGGAGCAAATCATCTACGTTGCTGGTGGTGTGCTGGAAGTGCAGCCTCACAACGTCTCGGTGCTTGCTGACTCAGCAGTTCGTGGTGATGAGCTGGATGAACAGAAAGCTCTCGAAGCCAAGAAACATGCTGAAGAAGCAATTGCAGATTCTAGTTCTGATCTGAGTTACGCAGAAGCGGCAGCAGAATTGGCACGGGCGTTGGCGCAGTTGCAGATTATTCGCAAAATCAAAAAATAATCGCCGAAACGCTAAAAATATGAAAAGACTCGTAAGTTCGCGCTTACGGGTCTTTTTTTCGCCTGTTAATTTTCTGTAATCCCGCTAGAATAGGGCATTCTGATTCACAACTGATTGATGGAAGGATTCATGGCATTGAGTGTAGTGGTTCTCGCCGCCGGCAAGGGCACGCGTATGCGTTCAGCGCTACCCAAGGTGTTACATCCGGTTGCCCATAAAGCCATGGTGCAGCATGTGATTGACGCCGCTCGAAACTTGGCATCGGACGCCATTCATGTGATTTACGGACACCGCGCCGAAGCTCTTTTGGAGCGTCTGCAAGGCCAACAACTTAACTTTGTTGAACAAGCGCAACAGTTAGGCACTGGGCATGCCGTGCAACAAGTGCTTCCGCATCTCAACGATGACGAGCAAGTACTTATTCTCTATGGTGACGTTCCCCTTACCCGCGTTGAAACTCTGGAAGCTTTGATCGCTGCAGGCGCAGAAACTGAACTCGCTTTGCTGACTGTCACCCTGCCGGATCCCACCGGTTATGGCCGCATTTTGCGTGATGCAGACGGCAATATTACGGGCATTGTTGAGCAAAAAGACGCGAGTCCTGAGCAACTAAAAGTCACAGAAGCGAACACCGGCATGATGGTCGCACAGGGCAAAGCACTCAAGCGTTGGCTCAGTCAGCTGTCGAATGACAATGCGCAAGGCGAATACTACCTCACGGATATCGTCGCCATGGCAGCTGCCGAAGGTGTCGCCATTGCGTCAACACAACCACTAGATATTCATGAAGTTGAAGGGGCAAATAATCGCCTCCAACTCGCGGCGTTAGAGCGTGCCTACCAGCAGCGCCAAGCCGAAGCGCTGATGCTCAATGGTGCTACGTTACTCGACCCAGCCCGTGTAGATGTGCGAGGCAACGTCAGCATTGCCAATGACGTGGTCATTGATGTGAACGTTATTTTTGAGGGTGAAGTGGAACTTGGCGAAGGTGTGATAATCGAAAGCCATTGTATCCTGCGCAACTGTCGCATTGGTGCGAATTCGCGAGTCAAATCCCATAGCATTGTCGAAGAAGCCGAGCTTGCAGAGCATTGTGAAGTTGGCCCCTATGCACGCTTGCGCCCGGGTTCGGTGTTAGCTGAAGGTGCCAAAGTGGGTAACTTCGTCGAAATGAAAAAGACCCGCATGGGCAAAGGCTCAAAAGCCAACCATCTGACATACTTGGGTGATGCGGAAATTGGTGACGGCGTGAATGTGGGTGCAGGTACTATTACCTGTAATTACGATGGCGTGAACAAATCGGTCACTCAAATTGATGACGGCGCTTTCATTGGCTCGAACACCTCGTTGGTGGCACCGGTTCGGGTGGGTAAACACGCGACTGTCGGTGCAGGTTCAACAGTAACCAAAGATATTGAAGACGGCGAGCTCGGTATTGCTCGTGGTAAACAACGGAATATAAGTGGCTGGCAACGGCCTCAGAAAAAAGGATAAGACCGATATGTGTGGAATTGTTGGCGCAACCTCAGAACGCCGGATCAGCGACATCTTGCTGGAAGGCTTAAAACGCTTAGAGTATCGAGGTTATGATTCTGCGGGTTTAGCCGTACTCAATGCCAATGGTGACATTGAAACGGTTCGTCGTACCGGCAAAGTACAAGCGTTACGCGACGCAGTCGGTGATTCGCCACTGGATGGCACCACTGGTATCGCTCACACGCGCTGGGCAACCCATGGCGGTGTTACTGAAGCGAATGCACACCCACACATCTCGTCGGATTGCATTGCTGTCGTACACAACGGCATTATTGAAAATCATGAAAAGCTGCGGGAGAAACTGCGTGGCTTGGGCTATACCTTTGTGTCGGATACGGACACCGAAGTGATTTGTCACTTAGTACACCATGAACAGAAAACCCATCAAGATCTCTTTGCTGCGGTGCAAGCGGCGGTGCGTCAGCTCGACGGCGCTTATGGCACTGTCGTTATGGATTGCCGTGAGCCAGGCCGTTTAGTGGTTGCTCGTTCAGGTAGCCCGCTGGTGATTGGTTTAGGTATTGGCGAGAACTTTATTGCCTCTGACCAATTGGCCTTACTGCCGGTTACGCGTAAGTTCATGTACCTCGAAGAAGGTGACATGGCTGATGTAACGCGCACGGACGTGAAAGTCTACGACCAATCTGGCGAGCGTGTTGAGCGTGAAGTCATTGAGTCTGACGGCAACTACGACGCCGGTGGTAAAGGCAACTATCGCCACTTTATGCTGAAAGAAATTCATGAGCAGCCGGTTGCAGTGCGAAATGCACTGGACGGACGCTTAGTTGATGGCATGGTATCGGAAGACGCCTTTGGTCATGGCTCATTAGAGCTACTCAAAGACATCCAGCACGTCCAAATTGTGGCCTGTGGCACCTCGTATCATGCCGGCATGGTTGCGCGCTACTGGCTGGAAGCTATGGCCGGCGTATCTTGTAATGTCGAAATCGCTTCTGAGTTCCGCTATCGCCAGTCGCATGTGCATCCAAACAGTTTGTTGGTCACCATTTCGCAGTCGGGTGAAACCGCCGATACCCTGGCCGCGCTGCGCTTATCGAAACAGCTCGGTTACAAAGGCAGCTTAACTATCTGTAACGTGCCGACGTCATCCATGGTGCGGGAATCAGACCTTGCCTATATGACCCGTGCAGGCACCGAAATCGGCGTTGCTTCAACCAAAGCATTCACCACACAGTTGGTTGGTTTCTTGATGCTGGTGCTTGCCTTTGGTCAGACTCGCGCTATGCGTGACGAACACCGCGTAGCCATTGTCAAAGCGCTGCAAGCCCTGCCAGCCAAACTCGAAGAAGCCCTATTACTGTCCGATAAAATCGAAGCACTTGCACCTGAATTTGCTGACAAGTATCACAGCTTATTCTTAGGCCGTGGCTCGCAATATCCCATTGCAATGGAAGGCGCGTTGAAGCTGAAGGAAATTTCATACATACACGCTGAAGCCTACGCTGCAGGCGAGCTCAAACATGGCCCGTTGGCGCTGATTGACGCTGATATGCCAGTTATTGTGGTAGCACCCAATGACGAGCTACTCGAGAAGCTGAAATCGAACGTCGAAGAAGTACGTGCCCGCGGCGGCATCATGTACGTGTTCGCCGACAAAGACGCTCACTTCGCGAGCGACGACAGCATGCGCGTGATCAACGTCACTCACTGCGACGAGCTGATTGCACCGATTGTCTACACCATCCCACTGCAGCTGCTGTCCTACTTCGTCGCCATCATCAAAGGCACCGACGTCGACCAGCCACGCAACCTCGCAAAATCCGTTACGGTGGAATAACAAAAAGGGCTCTAACGAGCCCTTGTTTATGCTTCCTCAATCTTGTTGGACTTTCGCGTCATAGAATCAAGAGTATTCGTCTATTACGGAACGTTATATATTTTTAGGGAGTGTAACTTGCTCTGGAAAAGATTGTGGGACGTCTTTGCTTATCGCGAAGAAGTAGAATCAGATCTAACCACTCAGAGTCAAAAATGATTTGATGGCTAACGTATTCACCTAATTGGTCGGTATTGTTGGCTTTTTTATCTAACATAATTAAATAGGTATCTTGAAACTTAATTCCTATCTGATTTATACAATATGCCGCAAATGTATTAAAATAGAGCATTAATTTCTCGATGACATCTTTGAGCAATTGAATATTCAATGTGTGTACTTTTGATATTCCATCAACGTAGCCATCTATGCAGTGTTGCAGATCAATTTCATTTGGCATTCGTGAAAGTTTAGATGACTTTACTTCGCTAGCCAGTTTCTGTTTTGATATGGAGGCACTTGAATTTATCTTCACCTCTTGAGAATTGAGCTCCCTTACTGTTCGCCGATGAATGGTACTTGCAACGATTGAAGCATGTTGGCTGAAAGCACGTAATTCACATCCGATCATATACTCAAGATTTTCCTCAAATATCTTCTGCCTGAGCTCAGCAACCTGAATATGTTTGTCGGGATCGTTAGAAACTCTTTTCACGAGTGACGAATTTTGATCAGAACGGTAAGACTTATCGAAATAAAGCTTACCTAGATTAAGAGTTGCAAATAGTCGTCGATTCAACTAACTTCGAGTTTGCTTAAAAAATAATTGACTTGAATATCTTGAGGTTTGCGACTGAATGCTATGTTTAAAGAAAGTATATTTAGATTCAATATGTGAATGTATCAGCTGATCATAAATATCCATAATTTCAAGAAACTTAACAAGCCTTTCTTTATTTCTTATTAGTTTTTCTATATAGGTTTCTCTTATTTCGGTATCGTAATTCCTATAATCGTTATTAGTATGAATTTCGATATTGAATTTCCTAGTCATCCCTTACCATATTCCTTTACTCGGAAATTGAAGCGCGTGAAATTTTAATTGTTTAATTAGTTGGAGTTTTACATAAATTATTCTTTCCTAATTTTAATAATTTAAATATTTTTACTCGCCTATATCAAGCAATTCTAAAAAATGCGCACTAAATTCAGGTCTGACTTTGCCAAAGATGACATTTCTTCCTAGTTTTTCCTTTTCTAGTACACTTATGATGACTTCCATTGTGCTCTCTTCGATACCGACTATATCCATTTCCAACTTTGCTATTTCAAAACATACATCTCGAAGTCCTAATCCATAAGGACTCTCTAATCCGTATTCGTATACGCGCTGTAAAATTAATTTAGCTTTCCGAGGTTGGCCGACGGATAAGTATCTCAGTACAGCAACATTTGCTAAGTGCGTAGTTAAATCTTCATTCGGATTACTTTTAACTGAATTTCTAAATGCATTTGCCGCGCTCCTAGCGATACCGCCTAAAGCTCCTTTCTCTTGCATCCACTTTAAAAATCCCATTAGCGATTCCTTTTGATCAGTGAAAATTAATCAGGATAGTTCGAAATTTAATTACGATTTATATAATTTACAAGCTCTTTATTGGCAATCTGCATGGTAGTCATTTTGAATGAAAGTAGAAAGTCTACAGCTCAAAAGCAACATTTCGCCTAGGTATGCATTGGTGTTAATCAAAAGGGCTTTATCGTAATATACCATACAGACTCAGATGAACCTCATATCTGAGATAATCGATAAAACAGTAACATCAAGATCTAACAGGCTTTCTGATTTCATTATCAATCTCTTCCATCAGCGAGTCATAGGTATATTCGGCAGTTCCGCTAGCAATGCCTTCTTGCAATAAACCTCGCAGGGTTTCAAGCTTTGTCTGATCTTCTTCCAGTTTGCGCAGTCCAGCGCTAATGACCTCGCTGGTCGATGCGTAACGCCCGCTCGCAACCAGTTGGTCAACAAATTGATCAAAGTGATCACCAAGACTAATGCTTGTATTCTTAGCCATATCGAACCTCAGGATATACCAACAATTGGTATATATTGGTAGTGTGGGCCTAGTAAGTCAAATGGATAGACTGTAATGCTAGCCTAACTCCAAAAGTAAATCTCGTGCCAATGTCTCCTTATTTTTTCTTGTAATACGGATTCATGTACCGTACTTTTGGCTACACAATTTATACAAAACTGTGTTTAATCAAAATCATGGATGACATTGACCGAATGAAAATTCCCATAGTTTTTATTACTCTCCTGCTGGGTGGTTGCGCCGCGGCAATTGATAAACCTTCTGCCGAGCCTGAGCCTGACTTTGTTGGTGTCAGAGATGGTCACTTGGTGTATCGAAGTGGAATCTCCGAAGAGGCGAATCAAGCACTATTTGAGGCATACAAGAATGCCTTCGAAAAGCCTACGCGCCTATTAGTTTCGAGCCGAGGTGGAGAAATAGGCCTAGGGTTAGAGCTTGGCAACTGGGTGAAGGACAACAATCTCGATGTTGAGGTCATGGATGTGTGCGCTTCCTCATGCGCGAACTATGTTCTCCCTGCGGCAAAGACAAAGTATCTCCGAAAAGACTCTGTGTTGCTGTGGCATGGAAGCGCGTGGCAAGAGGTTGTGGAGGCCGATGGTGCGTTCAAGGAATCATTTCATGAGTACCTTGGTCCGATGCGAGATCGGGAGACGCAATTCTACGCGGACCTCAAGGTGGACAATGCACTTCCTGTTTACGGTCAGCATGAAATTGGATTTCTAGACGTTGTTGTTCACACCTTTAAAAACGGTTTTGGTTCTGCGGTTGGATACGACTATTCGCTTGAAGATATGGAGCGATTTGGTTTAACGAATATCGTTCTTATTGATGATGAATGGGATTGGCGTAAGTACAAACCAACCAACAAGAAGCGTGTGCTTCGGCTCGCTGTCAGCGACGACTACGAGTTCAAGCTTCGTCGATATGAACGTGAAGACTAAGAATCCTCGAGCCTTAATGGTTGGCATATATGCGGGATTAATAGCTGCTTTGCTAGGTCTTCTGATGTTCACGGCTAGCTGGCTGCTATGGGATGCCATAAAGGGGCCTCTACCCGGTTATGACGTCATTCTTGCGCCTGGTAATTTGACGCTGATCTATATTTGGCATCCTCTGTTCACCGAGGAAATTAATTTTTGGCCGAAGCTCTTGCTGCTGATGCTAGGGCAATTTGTTGTCGCCGCACTAACGGCCGCATCGTTAAACTTTTCAATAAGAAAGATATTTATTCGCGACTTAAACAATATTAAATCTCCCCAATAAAGCATCAATCTCCACCCGACGTTTAAGAGTTTTCCATCTTGACAGAATCTCACATGCCTATCAAAATGAATGGTATCAAATTGATAGGTGATTCATGGAAGAAAATAAGCCAAAAGGATCGGCTGATCACCCTCTCACTGAAACGTTGGCGCGTAAAATCCTTGTTGATCTCGCAGAGAACAATACAGGGCAAATTCGGTGGAGTCGCCACGTAAAGATGAGAATGATTGAGCGAGGGATAACTTCTCGACAAATACTGACGGTTCTGAAAAGCAGACATTCAGTGTTTCGGGAAGGTCCCTTTGAAGCAATTAACGGTGATTGGAAGCTTAATATAAGTGGGATGGCGGCAGGAACTATCATCCAAGTTACCTTGGCTATAGAGAACTTCCGAGATGACCCTGCTGCCGTGGTCGTGACCGTTTGGATTGAGTAGGAAAGCAAAATGTATCAGTACATTGAAAGCGGTTTGTCGAATGTGTATCTCAAAAATGGTTACTCCATTGACCGAGTCGACGGTGATGAGTTTGTCAGCATTGATGATATCAATGGGCTTCACCAGAAAATTGGACGACTCGTCGTTGAGAGTAAGAAGCCGTTATCGCATGAGCAATTTAAGTTTCTAAGGGTTGAATTGAATTTATCTCAGCGCGTTTTAGCGACTCGTTTTGGTGTATCTGAACAAACAATCGCTCGTTATGAGAAAGGGCAGTCAGAAATTCCAAGAACTACTGATGCGGCGCTGCGCTCGTTATATATGGAGAGCATCTCGAACAACAGCCCGGTGAGTTACTTCTTGGACTTGCTTGCGAATTCTGAGGCCGAACAAGCAGCTCAACAAATCCTGTTGGAAGAAGTTGAGAAACTATGGGAAGTCACCGCATAAAGCATATTCTTAGTGTTTTTGATGGTTTGCAAAGGCTCTATCAGAAACATTATCAGTTTCCCCATGCGCCACAAATTTAGTATGATAATATCATACTACCAATGGTCAGGAGCTTAATGATGGGCATGCACCGGAAAACAATTACACTAACTGAGCATCAAGACGACTGGGTGAAGACGCAGATTGAAAGCGGAAATTTTGGTAATGACAGTGAATATATTCGGCATTTAATTCGTCGTGACCAACAGTCACAAGAGCGTCTTGAAACACTGCGTCAAGCGCTCCAAGATGGTGAGTCAAGTGGCGAGACAAAACCTTTAAACATGCAAGAAATAAAGGCTGCGGGTCGAGCTCGAGCAAAGGCAACGGATTAATGTTGAAGCTCAATATAACGCCAAAGGCTGAATCTGACCTTATCTCCATTTGGTCATATACCTATGAAATGTGGGGTGCAGTTCAAGCGGACATATACCTTGATAGGCTCGAAACTGGAATGAATCAACTAAGCAGTCATCCGCTGCTTGGTTCAGCTTATGATCATGTAGCGAAAGGTTACCGCAGATTGCAATTAGAACATCATGGCGTGTATTACCGGGTATCAAAAACAGAGGTGACAGTCATTCGTGTGCTGCACGAGGATATGGATGCATCTGCGCGGGTTCTGGATTAGGATAACGACATAAGAAAAAGTAGACGGGAAGCATGACGCTTGGTACTACCGAAAAAGCCCGAGAATGTGCACTGGTTGACGGGCCAATTTAGAGACAACCAGAAAGAGCTACTGTATCGAGAATCCATTCAAACGCAGGTTCGTTTTGACACTTGTCTGGCGCTAATTCTTGCCGCCTCTCTGTTTGGCATGTTTGCCATTACCGACTACTTTTTACTGGGCCTGACCAGAGAATACTATCTGTTAGTTGCCATGCGTATTTCAGTGGTCAGCTTAACTGTCATCCTAGCGTTCTTTATTGCTCGTTGGGGGAGTTATTCAGAAAGGCCATGGTTGCACGCCCTGCCACTGTGGATACTTGCCATCGGTATTATTTTGATTGTGCCGTTGCGGCCAGAAAGTCTGGGTTCGCAGGTGACGGCGGTTGCAGTGGCAACCACGGCGTTTTATCTACTCATCCCTAATCTATTGACCGTCGCGACTTTGGCGAGTCTATTCCTGTGTATCGGCTTTTTGGTTGCCGCGGTGGAGTTTGCAGGCGTCACCGGAGCCGTAACATTGCGGATCGGCTTGCTCTTGGTCATGGCGAACTTAGTGGGTTTCTCAGCGCTACTGAGGCTCGAAAATCTACAGCGAAAACAGTTTGCTTTGTTGCAAGAAGAGCGTGAGCAGAATGACCATCTGGTAACCGAAATAGCGCGGCGAAAATCACTTGAAGCACAGCTACGCCAACTAGCGGAGAAAGATGCGCTCACGGGGTTGAATAACCGCAGTTACTTTATGCAGCGAGCTGGCGCATTGCTTAAGCGCGCAGCCACTGAAAAAATTCCCTTCAGCTTGTTCATGGTCGATGTCGATCACTTCAAAAAAATCAACGATACCCTAGGTCATACCCATGGTGACCGCGTATTGAAGCAGATTGCTGAATCTCTGGCGGAGTCTTTGCGCCCCACGGACGTCATTGGCCGATTCGGCGGTGAAGAGTTTGTGGTTGCCCTACCCGATACTGCTGCCAATGATGCGCAGCATCTCGCCGAGCGGTTGCGAGAGAATATCGCGACATTAGCGCTGCAAGATGAAATGGGTGAATTGACGCTCAGCATCACTGTAGGTATTGCTGTCGCACAAGACGGTGAAACCGACCTGGAAGCCCTTATCAAACGTGCAGATGACCTGCTCTATACCGGCAAACGTGACGGCCGTAACCGCGTTGTGCTGTCTGCGTAGAGTCTGTCTCGAGCCAGCGCCCTAGACTCAGGCATCAAATGAGGTAAATCCGTCGATAGCTGCTACAGTCATTCAAACGGTTGCATGTCGCACCTGCTTGGAGAAATAGCTATGTCGGTTGCCAGAGAATACTTTCATTTACGTCCTGAGGTGGAGAAAGCTTACGGGTATACCCATGCTTTGCGTATCGGGAATGACATCAAAATTTCTGGTGCTGTCAGCATGGACGACCAAGGAAATCCCACGGCTGTCGGTGACATCGAACAACAGATGAAGAATGTCTATGCGGACCTACAGAAAATTCTGGAGCACTTTGGTTGTACCTTCGACGATGTCACCGTTGAAAACGTCTTCACTACGAATATGGAGAAATTTTTAGAGGCGTCCGCTTATCGTAATACGCTCTATACAAATCATTTCCCAACCGGGTCTTGGCTTGAAGTGAAAGGGCTGGCATTGCCTGAATTCATGGTTGAGATTGAGTTAGAGGTGCATTGCGCACGATAAGCACTCGCATGGCAGACAGATATAGGAGTTAATATGACCAATAACTTAGAACTAGCACAGAACGTCTATAAAGCCTTCGCCAAGGGCGATATCCCGGCTGTATTAGCAGGATTTGCAGAAGATATTCGCTGGGTAGAAGCTGAGGGTGGTCCCTATGGTGGCATTTTCATTGGTCCTGAGGCGGTTCTCGACAACGTCTTTATGAAGCTGGGCGGCGAGTGGGATGGATTCGCAGCTATACCAAGCGAGTTCGTATCCGAAGGTGCAACAGTCATTGCTCTTGGCGAATATAGTGGCACTTACAAAGCTACCGGGAAAAGCTTCAAAGCGCCTTTCGCACATGTTTGGAAGTTCAAAGACGGCAAAGTTACCTCGTTCCAACAATATACCGACACCGCCGTTCACCAACGTCCTTTGCTGCCTGATTAATGCTCAGCATAGTTGTCCTGTTTAAGACCCTAGGTCTGTTTATCATTACGGCGATTGCTGAAATTGTTGGTTGCTATTTGCCATATCTCTGGCTCAAAAAAGACTATTCCGCATGGCTACTGATCCCAGCCGCTTTGAGCTTGGCGCTGTTTGTTTGGTTGCTAACGTTGCACCCAGCCGAAAGCGGTCGCGTGTATGCAGCGTACGGTGGAATTTATGTGTTAACTGCGTTGGTATGGTTACGGATCGTTGACCAATCGCCGCTAACAGTTTTTGATCTTACCGGAGCAGCTCTCGTGCTCTCGGGTATGGTAGTAATTGCTTACGGCTGGAAATAAAGGATCTATTTCCAGGTCAAAATTTGACAAGTGTCACGTGACGGATTACGGTTGTTATGATTAAAACATTCGCAGATAAAAAAACATCGAGCTTTTATGCAACGGGAACTACGAATAAGTTTCCAAGCGAAATTCAATCTAGAGCATTACGGAAGCTGGATTACATTAACTTCGCATCGAATATTGACGATCTAAAGTATCCTCCGGGGAATAGACTACATAAGCTTACTGGAGACAGAGTTGGACAGTATTCTATCTCGATTAACAGTCAATGGCGGATTTGCTTTAGATTTGAAGATGGTGACGCCTTCGATGTCGAAATCTGTGATTATCATTAACGAGGTATTCACGATGTCTATTACTAATACTGGTATGAAACGTAAACCAACGCACCCAGGTGAGATGTTACGGGAAGATTTTTTGCCAGATTACCAACTCTCGATTGCCGAGCTCGCTAGAGCTTTGGGTGTATCGCGTCAATCTATCAATGAACTCATGCGGGAGCGTCGGGCGGTAAGTCCTGAAATGGCTGTAAGGTTAAGCCGGCTATTTGGTAATTCGCCAGAGTTTTGGCTCAACGCCCAACGCGCGGTTGATCTGTGGCATGCTAATGAATCTCTGAAAGATGAACTAGATAAAATTAAGCCTCTAAGCGCTGCATAAATGATGAGGTTAGGATACCTATGAAACAATGGATTGTTGTACTGATTGTGTTGGTCATTGGAGTGGCTGGTTATGGTTGGTGGTTTGACGCGCCAGAAGGGCCAGCGATTAGTACCGCGCAGGTAGCGCAGCCGGTTGTGCAAGAAGAGCAACCAACACTGGCTGAGCCAAAATCGGTCGAGTCCCCAAAGCCCCCAGCCCAAGAACTGGATTTGACGCCATTTATCGATCTTCAAGGTTCCGAGTTGGGCATTGCACTGGTTCGGTATACTCCCAACTTTTCTGAGCGTATAGATTTGCTGCTGGCTCTGATTGAAGAGAAACATCTAGGCATTAATGAACCGTTAGAATGGATGGTCGGGAACGAGTCATACACACCCATTTGGATGGCATTTGAAATCAGTCGCGGCACTATGACAACAGCACAGTTCCAACGATTTTTGGATTTAGGTGCAACGTTGCAGCGTAATGATTACAACGAAAATGTCATCGGTTTTGTTATGAACAAAGATATTCTCACAACTTGGTATGACGAGGCGGGCCTGGGTCCCGAAGACCATCAAGGGATGTTTGATCAAGCACTGTTTAGGGGAAATCCGGAACTAGCGGAGTTGGTGTGGGAGGATAAAGGTGGCCGGTTTGATCAGGTGCAATTATCTGAAAGTAAGGTCCAAAGATACTTGCGCAATTATAGAAACGCAAAACCCGCAAATACGGATAACTTATTAGAGTCGCTGAAAACTTTTGAGTACGGAGACTCTATGCTTGAGGCGTTTATTGCTCATCAGCGCGGCAGTATTGCTCGGATTGAAATGCTCAAAGAATATGGCGATTTGATCTTAGCTGAGCGGAACGATCTAGATAATGCAAAAGATTTAGAGCGAAGTAACCTTGTTTCCATGGAGGAAGTTTTGGCAGAAGCCCGACAGTACTTTGCCGAGCAAGCGAAAGCTGCGAACTAAGTTGAGCTAAGATCTCTGCTGCAACGTACTGTCTACCATGAACAATTGTAGCAACGGGTAAAGGTATGCTGATACGTTGGTTGATGGCATTGATAACGCTAACTATGGTGAGCACGGCAATGGCGACAGAAGAGCCGAAATACGAAGCGGTTGGCAAGTTTGGTGATATTGAGCTGCGTTTGTATGAGCCCATGATCGTAGCTGAAACCTGGGTTGATGGTTCAATGGATGATGCTTCTGGCCGCGGCTTTCGTCTGATAGCTGACTATATTTTTGGCAATAATACAGCTGTAGCTGGTGGCTCACGGGAAATTCCGATGACTGCACCGGTAACAATGGAGCCAGAATCGCAAAAAATCAGCATGACAGCTCCGGTAACTATGGAAGAGCAGGAGGGTCGTTGGCGCGTGCATTTTGTCATGCCAAGTCTGTACACCATGGAAACCTTGCCTGCTCCGAATAATGACGCGGTTAAATTGCGCGAAATCCCTGAAAAACACTATGCGGTTATTCAGTTCTCTGACCTAGCGGGTGAGGAAAAAGTCGCAAAGAAAACGGCAGAGCTGATGACATTTCTCACCGAGCGTGAATTGGAACCATTGTCCGCTCCAGAGCTGGCGCGCTACGATCCTCCGTGGACATTGCCCTTTTTCCGTCGCAATGAAGTCATGGTTGCCTACGCAGCAAAATAATTCCTGATTATTCCCCAATATTCCTGATTATTCCCCAATATTCCTGATTATTCCTGATTTCCACTGGCCTTTCGCTTGTGGAATCAGGTATGGTCGTATTTCAACAAGTTCGCAACATATGAAAATCCGAATAGATTAGAAGGGAAAGTTCAAGATGAAAGTAATTGTCGGAATCTTAGTCGCGTTAATGTTGGCCGTTGGGGTCTATTTTTCGTTTGTGAGCGGCCCTTCGGAGCTCGAGCAAGAAGCTCGTGAAACAATTCCAGAAGAGTCTGTAGCCGACGTCGAACATGAGGCTGCGGTGGCATCTCTCGAACCGTTACAGCGCGCAGACGACTCGGTGGAGGACGATCCTGAGCTCGACCGTATCGCTGAGTTGTCAGGTCAAGAATTCGCGATGGCTCTATTGCAGCATAGCGGTGATTTGGATAGCAGTATTGAGAATATGCTCGTGATGATTGAAAGCGGCCGTATTGATGTGAATAAACGTATCGCTGAACTTGGCAATAGTCAGGCGATGACGCCATTTTTATTGGCCGTTGGCTTGTCACAAGGTCAGCTAACACTGGATCAGTTCCATCGGTTTTTGGATGTTGGGGTAACGTTGCAGAATGACGAGCTCAGCAAAGAGATGATGGCGAGTCTGGATAATCCTGAGGTGATTGAAGCATGGTATGAAACTGCAGCCTTTGGTCCAGAGGATCATGAGCAGTTGCTGAACAATTCGCTAAAAAATGGCAACCTGACTCTTGCAGAGATCATTCTTGAGGATAAAAAGGGTGAGCTTGATGGCATAAAGTTATCGAGCGATGCGATCGCGGGGTCGATCACACGAATTCAAGCAATTGCCCCACTTGAACTACAAGAACTTAAAGACGAACTTGCAGCAGCAGATGAGAAAGAACTAAAAATGGCCGAGTCTTTTTTGATACCAAGACTCCAAAATAGCGTTGATGAAACTGAGATTCTGCTTCAGTACGCAGAGCTTTCAGAAGAGCAAAGAACACAGGTCATAGCTGCAAACGAGCGATACAAAGACGAGCTAGAAGAACTTAAAGAGATACTGAGTACTCATAGTGGTGAGTAGCTCTGCAAATTACAGGAATTTTTAAAAATGAAAGCAGTAGTAGGTGTAGTGGTCGCGTTGATGTTGGCCGTTGGGATATATATCTCGTTGACGGGTGACAGCGCGCAACCGACAGCAGTAGTTTCACCGGAAACTCAACCTTCGAGCCCAACTAGCACAGTGGAGCAAGTGACAGAGTCGCCGGCAGCTGAAATAGAGTCGAGCGAAACTGCAGTAGCGTCAGAACCGGCACCAACAGCGCAAATACCAGAGGAACTTGCCGCTCTAGCTGAGCTGAGTGGTCAGGAATTGATGTCGGCATTAATGAAGTACAGTGGTGATTCGCAAGCAGTTATCGAGAATACATTGCTATTAATTGAAAGTGGCCTCATCAGCATTGATGAGCGGCTGTTCGAATTTGGTGGGAATCGTGCCATGAGTCCAATGGGTATGGCCGTTATGTTTTCGCTAGGCAATCTATCGGCCGAGCATTTTAATCGTTTCCTTGCAGCAGGTGCTGAGTTGCATCGTGACGACATGAACTCTAAGTTTGTTGCAATGGTTGATGAGCCCGAGGTTTTGAATACGTGGTATAACCGCGTTGGATATGGTCCTGAGGAGCATCAAGAGATGCTCGATGGCAGCCTGATTATGGGCAATGCGTCGCTAACAAACTTAATTATGCAGGACAAGAATGGTGAGTTAGACAATCTCGAGTTTGGTGAATTCCCGGTCAACATGGTGATGGCTCAGATGAAGAGCTTGGAGCCGGTGAATCGAAAGGAGCTGGAGAATAACTTTAGCCAGGCTGAACCGGGTACGGAGAGAATTGCGGCCGAATTACTAGTTGCTCGGTATCAGAGAAATCTCGATCAAATTGAGGTCCTAAAGCGTTATGGGAATCTTGACGACGAGCAACGCAAGCAGCTTGAAGCGGCGAATGAGGATCTCCTGAAGTCCATTGAGACGGTCAATGCCTTCGCTGCGGAGTTCAATGGGTAAACGAACATGCCTGTCAGTACCAGAGCCTCCTAGTAAGAACGGGCCTAGCTTGCGAAATAGAGTGAGGTGTTTCATAGTGTTGAGATATCTATATCAAAAAGCGTAAGTTTTAGGAGCGCTGGAATCGACTTAAAGAACAACTATGCCCTTACAAGATCAGCTCAAGCAAGTTATTAAAATTCAGTCCGAAATCGCCAAACTAGGGCTCGACTTAGGTCGGGTCATGCAGCATGTGGTTGAGCAGACTCTGTCATTAGTCACCGCAGAGGGAGCTGTCATTGAATTGGCAGAAGGCGGGCAAATGGTCTACCGCGCAGCTGCTGGCATTGCAGAGCCGCATATGGGTTTACGACTGGATATGTCGACAAGTCTATCTGGCCAATGTGTGCGAACCGGCGAAATTTTACATTGCGTTGATTGCTTGACCGATGACCGCGTCGATAAGGCAGCCTGTGCGCGGATGAACCTGCGCTCCATGATCGTCTTACCGCTGACATTTCAAGACACCACTGTTGGCGTTCTGAAAGCCATGTCCATCAATGTGAATAACTTCTCTGACGATGACGTTGAAGCGATAGGAATGCTGTGTGATTTAGTTGCAGCGAGCATGTACTACTCGGTCAAATACGACATTGAAAAGTTAGTCCACCGCGCAACGCACGACTCGCTGACCGGTTTAGCAAATCGCTCACTATTTATGGACAATTTGAGAAACTGCCATCAGGACAAGTCGCTCGGATATAATTCGTTAGGGTTGTTGATGCTTGACTTAGATGGCCTCAAACAAGTGAACGATGTATTGGGCCACCAAGCAGGTGACGCCATGATTCTGGAGTTTTCGAAGCGATTGAAAGGAGCTACAAGAAGCACTGATACTGTGGCGCGAATTGGTGGAGATGAATTTGCTGTGCTCCTGACACCATTCGGTGACCGTGATCAGCTAGGTACTTTTACTGCGCGTATTCACGCAGCACTGACTGAGCCTTTAAGTTTTCAGAGCCATTCATTATCTATTCAAGCGAGCATAGGTGGTGCGGAGCTACCTGCTGATGGGACTGATTTTCTTCAACTGCTGGATATTGCCGATCAGCGTATGTACGCCGACAAACGCAGGCGCAAAGGTGACCAACTTCATTAATTGTTGTGGTAAACAAAAAAATAGGGGCACCGCAAGCGATGCCCCTATCTTCTAGCAGAATCTCCCTGGCTGTTCTCCCTCAAGACCTAATCCAAAGAATCCTACTAAAAGCCGGTTTTAATCTACGCAAACCCAAACAATGGTGGGAATGCAAAGACAACAATAGCAGCCCAAATGGCATATACGGGTATGTAGTTCGTTTGCCAACGTTCAATGGCATTAAACCCAGTCTCATGGCGCAAAAAGCGTACGTAATGCCATGAATAGCCACTTAAACTTAGCAGCAAAATCAAATTTTCGCCCAGTGCGGCAACACGATTCGGGGTGTAACCCATATAGAATATTCTGCCTGCAATGGCAATGAGCGCCAGCACATCGACTAATAAAGCCGACACAACCAATGCCAGCAATAGGACATCAAAGTAACCCACGGGTTCCCCGGGATCCCGAGAAGATACGGCATAGAGCACTAAACCCAAAACTAAAATGAGTAACAAATCGAGTCCAATGAGCACATCGCGCTGCACATCAAAGCCTTTTCCGGTGGCTAGCATGGTGAACAAGAAAGCAACTAACAGCAGCGTAAAGAGTGGTGTAAACACTCGCGTTAGTACCGGGGCCATATTTTCAATGGCAGCCTGTTTCGACTCAACCAACCAACCCGCGACAATAATTGCGCCCATAGCGCCAGCTGGCAGAATCCATTCCTGTGCGAACCACTCCACGTCAAACCCAATAAAGCTAAACATGCCAATGGTGAAAGCCGTAAGAACACCGCCACCGAGTGCCATGAGTACATAGTAGATAACAAACTCACCGGAGAAGCGGATAAAATCCATGCGCCGTGACTGGGTGCGCCACCAATCACCGCTGTACATCACCCCTACCGCAAACCACATAACAATAGGTAAGTGCAGCATTGCCAGAATTTCTGTTGAACCTTGTGGCTCAAACGGAAAGCCATTCATTGCCAGCGCTAGCACGGTGACGATACCAGCCATCACCAACAGCCCCTGTTTCCCGAGCTGGCGCTTCCAAACAAAATACAGCGCTAGAAATGGCAAACAAAATAACGGCAAATTGTGCGCATAAATTGGCGTAGAAGGATCTTCAAATACCACGCCAAAAGCCGCTGGTAGCTTAAAAGCTATAGAAGCACAAACCGCAAGCAGCAGCACGACCGCCAGCTCCAGATTGAACCAACTCGCATCAGCACCTTGTGGCGCTATCACTAAATTGCGCCATAAGCGTCCAGAGTGCACCTCGGCATACTCTCGAGAAACCGATTCAATATCGCCAACCCGTTTCACAGCAATCAAAAATGCCTCGTCATCATCAAGCCCAGAGTTTCCCAAATGTTCTATTTGGCCACGTAAGTGGTCCTCTAGCTCATCAATGTCTTGCGAACTAATGGCGGTTCGTTGCGCTAAAAAGTTCTTCCACTCGGTAATTTTGTTTTCGAGATCAAAAGCATCAGCTTTAAGCGGGTTGGTAGCCATGATCTTCACTCCCTTGCATCTTCTCGTTAAATTCTTTCCACACCTTATTCAGCGCTTCATTTACTAGTTCCCATTGCTGGCGCTGTTCAACAATGACCTGCTTTCCCGCCGGCGTGATGGCGTAGTATTTGCGCTTACGACCGGTGTCAGCCACACGCCACAATGAGCGCAAATAGCCTTGATGCTCAAGCCGATGCAAGAGCGGATACATCATCCCATCGGTCCAAGTTAGCGCGCCGCCGGATAGATCCTCGACCCGCTTTACAATCTCGTACCCATAGGTCTCGCCCTCAGCAATAATGGCTAACACCAGAGGCGTCGAGGAAGCAGCCATTAAGTCTTTCGATAGATTCATAGTTTATACCTAGCACTGTTATGTATAGAGGAAGTATACATTGTAGTTCTAGGTATGCAAGTGGGATTATGTGATTTGTGTGCTAAGTTAAGAGTGAACAGTGAATAGTGAACAGTAAAAAAGGAGAGTTTTATGTTACGGAAAATGGGGATGCTTCTAGCGGGCTTAGCTCTAGGAGCTGCGGTTAATGCCGAAGAGCTTCGCGAAATTGAATATGAGGCAATGTATGAACAATTCGTTGAGAAGGCAGAGCAAAGAAAATACATAAAAGCCCGTCCTGGATTTGCACTGCGGGATACTGAACTTGACCTTACAACGTTAAAAGTGGTTGTTCAGACCCCTAAGGGTGAGCGCATTGATGTAGAAATTGAACCAGAGTTTGGAGCCTCTAATTTTCCGATTGATGAGGCCTTAATCGGTAGTAAGGTGTTAACCAATGCGCCATCTGGAACATTAGGATTCAAAGTCGTTCTTCAACTCCAGCTTGAATTAGCCGAAACTTGGCAGCGAGACGATGTGGTCGGTAGTATCAAAGAGTTCCAAAGCACTCGAGAACAACTTAGCTTTTTTGCTCGATTATTAGCCCCGGATTTAGAGGGTTTTATTGTGATTTTTGATAATGACGAATCTCCTTCTGCAACCTTTTCTGGACAAACAATCGAGGGGAAAGATTCACAGTTACTCATTCCAATCGACTCGGTGCGCGATGGGGATTTTTCAGAAATTACGTTTTCGTCGGTTCCAAGCGAAATTTATTTCTACCAAAATTAAAAACCGGATGACGGGTTGGAGTCGGGAGCGTGACGGCATAAAGTCGTCACGCGTAGTGCTGGTTTGGCATAAGATAAGTCCAGTTGGGGATAATTGAGAACACGTAGATGAGACTAGACGGCGACAAGATTAAACAACTCCGGATCGCGAAAGGTTGGTCGCAAGAGCAACTGAGCGAGGCGAGCGGATTAAACCTGCGGACAATTCAGCGTTTGGAAAAAGGTGGTGTGGCAGCACTGGAGTCGGGCCGAGCGTTGGCGGCGGTATTCGAAGTGGAGTTGTCTGCGCTAATAGTGGATGCGGAGCAAGCGGCCAGACCAGCGACCTTTCGCGAGGCTATTGAGCATTGCTTTATTAACTATGCCGAGTTTTATGGTACCAGCCGCCGGTCACAGTATTGGTGGTTCTTCCTTTTCGTTTTGATAACCGTAGGCGTGGCGGATTTGATGAACGTGGTGCTAGCGAGCGTGGTTACTTTATTGCTGGCGCTGCCATTGTTAGCAGTGGGAACGAGGCGTTTGCGCGATGGTGGTCATAGCCCGTGGTGGCAGTTGTTATTAATTGTGCCGTTTGGGCAAGTTGTCGTGTTGATTCTATACGCGATGCCAACACTCGAAGAGCGCCCATAAAAAAGCCCGCCGAAGCGGGCTCCCAGGGAGAACTCTTAGTTTCGAACTTCTATGTCGTTTGACACTGACTCGACGCCTTCAATGCCTTCAGCCAATTGCTCGGCTAAATCACGTTCGGCATCAGTAGCAACGACACCGCTCAGGACAACATTACCGTTGATGGTTTCAACGTTAATATCCATCGCGCTAACTTGCTCTGCTTCAGCAAGTGCGGTTTTGATGCGTGCAGTAATGGCTGCATCACTCAGGTAATCACCAGCTTCATCAACAGTTCCGCGAGCGTATTCAGCAGCAGCTTTACCTGCTTCTTCCATTTTTTCAGCGGCATCATTGGTAGTATCTTGCACGCGTTGCGAGTCTTCCTCACTGCAACCGGCTAGTGCCAATGACGACAAAGTAACAACAGTGGCTAGGCTAATCACTTTGAAAATTTGCATAAAAACCTCCTATGGTTTTTGCGTGATGATCAGTTGATTCACCTTCAGTATAGACAATGACATTGAGCCTGCTGCATGTTTACTCGATCTTTGCGCTCGCTAAATCAATAAGATAGTCAGCCAGAGCGCCCATACCCGTGCGCTCACCACCTGCACGCTGTTCTGCACCACTGTTGTAGTTGGTGTTGGTATTCACATCGTAAACCATGAGCTCACCGTTTTCGCTCTCGATGAATTCAATTCCAGCCACGTCAACCTGAGCCTGCTCTAAAAAGCCCTGCAGTTTACGAATAATGTCATGCTCATTGTAACGGTCAGTCAATGTGAACTTGTACTCATTGGCAGCTGGCTCCTCAGTTGCGGGACAAAACGCATCACCAATATCACAAACATCGGCAGGACATAGCTCGAAGCCATCTTCGGTATTCACTTGCACCGTGTACACAAAGCGCCGACCTACAAATTCTGCACGCGTAATGTAAGGCGCCTGTGGCCGCACGTAGGCTTGCAGCAACCAAATACCATCGAGCGGCTCCGCATAGGCATCGCTACCAACGAATTGTTCTAGTGCAGCAACCGAGTCATAGCGTGCTACGCCGAGCCCTTTGCCGCCACGGTTTGGTTTCAGAATAAGTGGCCATTGATCAAACGCAACAGCTGCTGCAACAAGTTGTTCGCGGCCCACTACTGCCCGAGTCGCGGGAACATGCAGTCCAGCCGCTTCTAAAGCACGATACTGAGACAGTTTGCAGGTTTCGAGTGCCAAGGCAGGCGTCCCATTGACCACTGTTCGGTTATTTTTCTCGAGCCAGGTTAGTGCCATGCGGGTTAGTTCGGGAGCGAATCGGTGCCCGCGAGTATGCGACGACGCACTCATGCGGTTGTAATACACCGCATCATCAGGAACGCTGTCGTAAGGCACGACACCCGTATCTAAAAACCATTCTGTGGCTTCCACGCCGCGTGCTTTAAACGCCGCATGCAGAGGCACAACCCATTCTTCATTTTCATGCATGATCACAATTGAACGCATGTGTTGGTACTCCAAACGCAAACTGATAGATGACTAGTGTAACTTACTGCGTAAAAATCCTATGGATCTTCGCGTTATAAGTTATGAGTGAGATATTTCCTGCTAAGATAACCACTTCACCGAAATTTCACTGAACCTTCACTTAACAACAAAGGGCGCAACCATGAAATGGATGATATACGGAGCTAATGGCTACACGGGTGAATTGGTATTGCAATATGCCAAGACGTTAGGCGAGCAGCCGGTGTTAGCGGGCCGTAATCGTGCAGCCATTGAGGCCTTGGCTGAACAACATCAGTTACCAGCTTGTGTGGTTGATTTAGCCGACACTGCGGGCTTGCAGAAAGCCTTGGCTGAAGTTGACTTGGTTGTTCATTGCGCGGGTCCATTTGATGTCACCGCCAAGCCGATGATTGAAGCTTGTCTGCAAACCAAAACGCATTACCTCGATATTACCGGTGAGTTGAATGTATTCGAATACGCACACAGCCGGCATGATGATGCGGTTCGTGCAGGTATTGTGTTGTGTCCAGGTGTCGGTTTCGATGTGATTCCAACCGACTGTGTTGCCGCTCAACTTAAAGAAAAAATGCATGATGCAACGCATTTGACGTTGGGCTTTGATTCCGCGTCACGTATGAGCCGAGGCACGGCAAAAACCAGTGCGCGTAAACTCGGTGACGGCGGCGCTCTTCGGAAGGATGGCAAGATCACCTCGGTGCCACTGGCCTATCGCACCCGAAAAATTGATTTTGGTGGTGGCGAAAAATTGGCAATGACCATTCCGTGGGGCGATGTTTCGACGGCATACCACACCACGGCCATTCCGAATATTGAGGTGTACATTCCAGCCTCACCACGGTTGGTGAAACGTTTGCAGCGCATGAATTGGTTTCGCTGGTTGTTGCGCATGAAATCAGTCCAGCGCTGGCTCGAGAAGAAAATTGAGCAACAACCTGCAGGTCCTGATCAGAAGCAATTAGAAAATGCGACGACTCATGTTTGGGGCGAAGCTCGCAATCAAGCTGGCCAAGTCGAGACACTGCGGCTAGAAGTATTGAATGGCTATAAGCTAACTAGTCGCGGAGCCGTTGATGTCGCCATGCATGTGCTTGGCAATCAACCTGCCGGCGGATTTTATACACCGTCGAAGCTTT
>PYVG01000129.1 GCA_003030745.1 Pseudidiomarina aestuarii
TATTGCACAACGTAACTACCAAGCTAACGCACAAAGCATCAAGTCTCAGGATGAAGCCCTGCAGACCACCATGCAGTTACGTTAATAGTTAAACAGTAAACGTTAAGAGGAACAGCTCATGGATGCCATTTTATATACAGCCATGAATGGTGCGCGGCAAACGCTGGACGAACAGGCGGTGGTAACCAATAACCTCGCCAACGTATCGACCAGTGGTTTTCGAGCTCAGCTCGCCGCCGCGCGCGCTGTTCCAGTAAATGGTGCGGGTGTGCACGACACGCGAGTAGCGGCGGTTTCTGCAACGGGCTTATTTGATACCAGCTCTGGAACGGTGCAAACCACCGAACGTGATCTCGACGTGGCGATGCAAGGCAACGCATGGTTGGCGGTGCAAACCCCAGCCGGCGAGGCCTACACCAAACGTGGTGACCTGCAGGTAAACGCTGAGGGTCAAATGACCGTCGGTGGCATGCCGGTGTTAGGTCAAGGCGGACCCATTCAGGTGCCGCTCGGTACCTCTCTGTCTATTGGCAACGATGGAACCGTTTCAGGCATCGGTATGGGTGGTAATGCGACCGAACTGGTGCCACTGGACCGTTTGAAATTGGTGGATGTTACCGAGCCACAGCAATTGATGCGTAGCGAAGATGGTTGGTTTCGTAGTCCGGTGAATGCACCGTTGGCGGCATCAGAGACAGCGCAAGTTCGCTCTGGTGCGCTCGAAGGCAGTAACGTCAATGCTATTGATGCAATGGTTGCCATGATTGATAACCAGCGTCGTTATGAACTCAATATGAGCGTGATTAATAAGGCTGACGAAACAGCGCAGCAGGCCAATAGCCTGTTGTCTGTGCGCGGCTAACGGGAGAAAGCCATTATGATTAAGTCATTATGGATTGCAAAAACAGGTT
>PYVG01000130.1 GCA_003030745.1 Pseudidiomarina aestuarii
AAAACACCTAGAGCGAAAGAGACTGCTGCAGGCAACCAGCCGAGTGCCGCCACTGCAATGGCTCCAATCATAATCAAACTCGCCTGCCAAATTTTGGCAGTGTTTGGAATCCGTAGCTCGCGCTGTGCTAGAGGCACGCAGCCATTGTCTGCTGCAAACTCAGCAATGGCCTCCGGTGGGCCTTGCATTAGCAGCAAATCACCAGACTGGAAGTTAATCGCGCGTAGCCGCTTCATCGAACGCTTACCCTCTCGAGAAAATGCGAGTAGGTTAATGCCGTAACGGGTTCTTAGCAGGATATCTTTCGCGGAATATCCGACAAGTCGTGAGCTCGGCTGGACGACGAGCTCTAGTAATGTGATTTCGCTTTGTTTGCTATCTTCTTGATCGTCTTCGCTCTTTTCGTCTTTCGATTCAGCTTCCTCGTCATCTTCAACCGACTCTTCGAGCTTTAGACCCAGTATGGAGAGTACGTCTTTAAGCGCTTCGGCTTCCGCTTCGAGCATTAATATATCGCCCGCATGCACTCGGCGACCGGGGTTAGCGGCAATGATCTTTACCTCGCGCTGAACAATGCCAATAATCTGCGCATCAATATCCTTTAGTTCTGCTTCAATTTCATGCAGCGCCAAACCGTCTGATTTGCTGCCTTCTTCAACTCGAACCTCAGTAATATAGGCGCCGGACTCAAAGCCTTCGACGCCTGATTGTTTGCGCGCTGGCACTATTCGCCAGCCAATCACTGCAATAAAAATGACACCTACGGCTGCCACGGCTAGGCCAATAGGAGTGAAGTCGAACATACCGAAGTTGCCTAAACCTGCTTCGGCGCGAAAGCCAGAAACAATGATATTAGGTGGGGTTCCGACTAGGGTTGTCATGCCGCCTAAAATAGTGCCGAAGGCGAGAG
>PYVG01000131.1 GCA_003030745.1 Pseudidiomarina aestuarii
AGTGAAGCCTGGAAAGACAAACAAACCGGCGAACCTCGTGAAGTCACCGAGTGGCATCGTTGTGTGGCCTATCGTCGACTGGCAGAAATTGCTGGCGAATTCCTGAAGAAAGGCTCCAAAGTCTATATCGAAGGCAAGCTGCAAACGCGCAAGTGGACCGATCAAAACAACATCGAGCGTTACACGACTGAAATCGTGATCAATGAATTACAAATGCTCGACAGTCGTCCAAATCAAGCTGGTTACGGCGGTGGTCAAAGCAACCAAGGTGGCGGCTACGGCGGCGGCCAAGGTGGACAGGGAGGCCAGAAGCCACAAGGCGGTCAACGCCAAGCAGCTCCGCAAGGCATGAATCAGAACCAGCAACGCCCAGCGCAAAATGAGCCAGAGCCGTTCATCCCAGACCAAGACTTCGACGACGACATCCCGTTCTAGCCCTGATAAATAGAAAAAAGACCGCACTTGATTTATATATAGTACCTTGAACTATGTATATTGTGTATTAAGGCAGAGAAATCTGCCTTTTTATTTGACAACAAACACTTTAGCATTATAGTGTATTGTATGTTTAATGTGTATAAAGGAATGAACCTTGTCATCGGTTAAAGTCAAAGCAACTATCGTAGAAGATAATACTGGCATTAAAAGTCAGCTCCCCATCTTGATCACCGAACAAGGTGAAGTTGGTTCAGTTACCGATTACTTGCTAAAGATGGAAGCTGATGGTGCTAGTAATGCTTTAATGAATGGTTTTATACAAGCCACTTCTTTGCTCTTGGATTACATGGAAGCCAACAAAGGATTATTTGAAGATCCTAAAATGCTATTCCAAACCTTTGCTAAGCGTCTTTACACAGGCACCATCGGTGAAGATGGTTTAGATCCCTCTGGCTTGTACTGG
>PYVG01000132.1 GCA_003030745.1 Pseudidiomarina aestuarii
GGCAATTAAAGTTTCAGGCCGAGCACCCACTTCGAGCATGCGACATTGGCTCAAGTCGGTAGCTGCCGCAACGCCAACCATACTGCGAATCGCGTTATTCATTTCAGCGAGTTTCGCACCCGCTTGTTCGGCATCCATCTTATCCAGCGCGGTTGCTTCCGCCTCAACAATTTGCTCTTGCTCGGTGGCTTGTTCAAGTGATTCTTCAGGCTGTTCACTGCACCCGAGCATCAGTGCGCCGGCTAGCAAAACTGCAGTAGTACGAATGATTCTTTGCATCTTTTGTCTCCTTTCAAAAAAAAGCCCGCAGTGCTGCACACCGCGGGCTGTGTTCATTCACTGTTGCTTAGCTTACGCTAGGCGACGGCGGCGCAGCAAGGCTAATGGCAGTACCAGTAGCGCTACAATCCAACCGAATGCACCACTCGATGGTTTCGGCTCTAACCGAACCTGTACAGTAGCTGTATCGGTTAAATCACCATCGCTCGCAGTCACAGTAAAGGTCACTGTAGTCGCTTCATCAACTTCTGGTGACGTGAAGGTCACGCTTGCACCTGAAGTAGAGCTGAGTGATACCGACGTCGTGCCTGATTGTGCCCAAGTGTAAGTCAACGCATCACCGTCGGCGTCTTCAGACGTTGAAGCAGACAACGTGATGGTCTCACCTGGCTCTGCTGAAACCGCTGAAGCAGTCGCTGCAGCTTCTGGAGCTTGGTTGAACAACTCGAAGCTCGCAGTTGCAGTTGCTGTTGGACTTCCCGCAGCATCGACTGCGCGATATTCAACTACCGCAGTGCCGACAAAACCATCATATGGCGTCACTCCTCCCCTGGTACCATCAAATCCTCCTGTCCGACCAGCTTCTGCCTGCGACACCCTTTCGCGTGCTAA
>PYVG01000133.1 GCA_003030745.1 Pseudidiomarina aestuarii
CTTTTACCAAAAGTTCATCAGCAAATGAACAAAGCGGACCTAGTGTAATTGTAAGGCATGAAAGTTTTTCGGGGCAAATGTCTACGTCTATAAATTCAGTTTCAGGCGCTATTCCATGGTAGATAGCATTGATAGCTGTATTTGATATTTCAGGAATATTTTGATTTGAAAAACCGCCTGCTGGAGGAGGAAAAGCCAAAAGGTTGTACCTATATTCTTCTTGAAATGCCCAGACCTTATTTTTGTGAATGGCTAGATCACCTGCGCTGGGAATCTTCATATTTGCAGTCCCATCTGAACTTACTTTTAAATCAACAGCATTCTCATACATCCCCGTGACATCGTCTACATACTCTACCCTCTTTCCAAAATGTTCCTTCATTAAGAAACTGGGCATGATGAAATATTTATCAGACATCATTTGATTAAGAGGTATGGGAGATAATGTGTCATCTGTAACTGAAATATTCAAACCGGGCATTTCCGATGGATTTGGTTTCCTCATATGAAAAGGATCATCGCTAAACGTGATTCGAACACCTTTCATATCTGAAGTATACATTTTCCATAAAGGAATGCTTTCTTCATCGTTAATAGTCCAGCAGCTTATATAGATAAAACGGGAAAGATCATACTTACCGTAATTTTTTGATTCTTGTAGGTCATCCACATTAGTTAAACGATTAAATCGAATCTTTTTAGAGTTTAGAATTAATGCAAGTGTTTCTATCGTCGTGTAATGATGTTTCTTCATTCAAATCCCTTAAGCATATAACGCCTCTCATCAGCGGCCGAAAAAAGCTGAGCGACTAAGCAACGGAGCTTTTGACTGTCCGGCAGCCAGCCGATTGTTATGTTCTTACTCGTACTTTGCCATTTCAT
>PYVG01000134.1 GCA_003030745.1 Pseudidiomarina aestuarii
TAATGTTTATCCCTGCTGCCAACCAAAAAATCTGGCTGTGCACCACACCCGTGGATATGCGTAAATCCTTTAACGGTTTAAGTGCCCTGGTGCGTAATAAACTTTGCCATAACCCACAAAGTGGCCAGTACTTTGTGTTTATCAATGCCCGCAAAACGCAGATGAAGGTGTTGTACTTCGAAAGCTCAGGCTATTGTGTCTGGGCTAAGCGCCTCGAGCAAGGCCAGTTTCCGGTGAAACCGCATCCGAGTGGGATCCAATCGCTCACCGGTTGCACCCTGCAAATGATCGTTGACGGAATTACCGTGCTTCGCCACAAACAAGCGAAGCGCTATGGGCAGTCAAGCGCTTGATAAGTCTGTATAATTGACGCTATGAAAATCAAGCCTTCATCCTCATCCAACGCGGCAACGGACGCCGGGACACTGGTTAATTTGACCAGTGAAATCGCGCGTCTGCAGAGTTTGTTGCAACAGGCTTCTGCAGAGAATCAGGCTTGGTCAGAAAAGTACGGCAAGCTGGAAACCGAGCATACGTCATTGCGCGAAACCTTCGCCGGGATTCAGCAGCGCTTAGCCTGGTTTGAGAAGCAGCTGTTTGGTCAGAAGTCAGAAAAGCGCGCCCTGGAATTGGGTATGCAGTTAAGCTTACTGGGCGATATGGTGCCAGCACTGGCCCAACCCGAAGGCGAAACCGAATATACCACCTACACCCGCAGAAAAGGCAAACAGCGCCCGGATGATTGCGTTAATGACAGTGGCCTGCGTTTTAATGATAACGTGCCGGTGAAAGTGATTACCTTGATACCCGATGAGCTAAAAGGGGAAGAGGCCGACCAGTATGAAGTGATTGGCGTAAAAAGCACCTTCCGCTTAGC
>PYVG01000135.1 GCA_003030745.1 Pseudidiomarina aestuarii
CTTCATGAAAGGTGAGCAACAATGAAAACAATAACAGACCATCTGGCTGGATACGCCGCGTATCACCGAGATCAACGCAATATCATTACGCACTTAGTTGGCATTCCGCTGATTGTGCTCGGTATCGAAACGCTACTCGCTCGGCCAAGCTTTATGATTGCCGACATTGCCCTATCACCAGCCATACTGGTGAGCCTTGTTGCGGCTTTGTTTTACCTCTACCTTGATGTTGCCTTAGGCATTTTGATGACGGTGTTGCTCGGGTTGGCAGTGTGGTTTGGCGCCAGCATTTCCGAACTTGGCACCGCCGCTTGGCTAACCGCTGGTATTGGGATGTTTGTGGTTGGTTGGGTATTTCAGTTTATCGGTCATTATTTCGAAGGCAAGAAACCTGCATTCGTGGACGATATTATGGGATTGGCCATTGGTCCCTTGTTTGTCGTCGCAGAAGTAGTGTTTATGCTGGGCGGGAAAAAACAACTCCACCAAGCTATTGAAGCTCGGTTTCAACAGGAATAGAAAGACATCCCTGTCTTTAATGGATTAGCCCTATGGCTTCATATTGTCAGTTTGAGCGACAACGTGAGTCGGCGTCACTGTAGAGCAAAACGGTATTATCTACGGCTTCATGTTGTGACGGGCTAGCCACCATATATTCCACCGGCAATTCGTCGGGCTTACCACCCATAAATGCTGCAGCCGCTTGCTCACAACCACTCTCTCCAGCACCGTACGCGGTCATATCGGTAATGGCTGCTAAACCAATGACTGCGCGCAAATCGAGTTCAGTCTCTTGTGCCGCTAGCAATGCCAAGTGGCCGCCAGCTGAATGCCCGGCTAAAGCCACTTTAGAGAGATCTAGTTC
>PYVG01000136.1 GCA_003030745.1 Pseudidiomarina aestuarii
AGCTTCGCGACAAAGGCGTCGAGTTTGCCTATGTAACGCTGCACGTTGGCGCAGGTACGTTCCAGCCAGTGCGCGTGGACGTGATTGAAGAGCATATAATGCACAGCGAATATGCCGAAGTTCCAGCGGAAACGGTTGCAGCTATTCAAGCAGCCAAAGCGCGTGGGAATCGGGTGGTGGCAGTCGGCACCACATCCGTACGTTCTTTAGAAAGTGCTGCTCAGGCAGCAGGATCCGAGTTGATCGCGCCATTTTTCGACGACACCTCAATATTTATTTACCCCGGCTACGAATTTAAGGTCATCGACGCGATGATCACCAATTTCCACTTACCCGAATCGACGTTAATCATGTTGGTATCGGCGTTTGCAGGACGTGATGCCGTATTAGCCGCCTATGCTGAAGCGGTACAAGAGCGTTATCGCTTTTTCAGTTATGGCGATGCCATGTTTGTGACGAAGCAGAACGGCTAAGGTATACTTGCGCCTCTCGGACTGTTTTTCCGTGTTTAACTCGGTGATGAAATGAAATTTGAACTCTTAAAGACCAGCGGCAAAGCACGCCGCGGGCGCATGATTTTTGATCGTGGTGTAGTTGAAACACCTGCCTTTATGCCAGTGGGTACCGCAGGTACTGTGAAAGGCATGAGCCCTGAAGAAGTGGCCGCTACCGGTGCGCAAATCTGCCTCGGTAATACCTTTCATTTGATGTTGCGTCCTGGCACCTCAATTATTAAGCAGCACGGTGACCTACACGACTTTATGAATTGGGACAAACCGATTCTTACTGATTCGGGTGGTTTCCAAGTATTCAGCTTAGGTGAGCTGCGCAAAATTACCGAAGAAGGCG
>PYVG01000137.1 GCA_003030745.1 Pseudidiomarina aestuarii
CTATTTCAAGGGCAAACTAAATCGGTCAAGGATACAACACATGATACCTGAACATTATCCCATTCTGTTGGGTGTGAATATTGACCATGTAGCAACAGTTCGCAATGCACGTGGCGTATCTTATCCCGATCCTGTTACTGCTGCTGCACTGGCAGAACAGGCGGGTGCGGACGGAATTACGATTCATTTGCGCGAAGACAGACGGCATATTCGTGACCGTGACGTTGAAATGCTCGCGGACACACTGCAAACGCGGATGAATTTAGAAATGGCAGTCACGGATGAGATGCTGGCCATAGCCTGTCGCATTAAACCTGCGTATGTGTGTCTGGTTCCAGAAAAACGCGAGGAACTGACGACAGAAGGCGGCTTAGATGTTGCCGGGCAACGCGACAAAATTAGAGCAGCAGTCGAACGGTTAGCTGACGCCGGTATTGAAACGTCACTATTTATTGATGCCCAGCGCGAACAAATTGAGGCTGCACTCGACTGTGGTGCACCGCTCATCGAAATTCATACCGGTCATTATGCAGAACAACGGTCTGAGAAAACCCAGCAACAGGCGTTAGCGACCTTAATCGAAGGTATTCAATACGCACATTCGGCAGGCATACAGGTCAATGCCGGACACGGTTTGCACTATCACAACACTGCCCCTATTGCCGCGATTCCTGAACTAGTGGAGTTAAATATCGGTCACGCCATCATTGCTCGCGCCGTATTAGTCGGGCTTGATCGTGCTGTGCGCGATATGAAAGCATTGATGATATCAGCGCGCCAACAGGCACTTCTGAAGCAGGGCTAATGGCACAGATTTACCGGCAAGCGAAGCGTCGTCAACCGCCCGC
>PYVG01000013.1 GCA_003030745.1 Pseudidiomarina aestuarii
CCAATCGTCATCGCTTGCCCTCTGAAGTCGAGTCAACGTTTGAATGGAGTTACCCCAAAACGGTTGAGAATTTCACAACTCAGTTAGAAATCATCGACTCAGTTACTGCAACCAATAAGGATGCTGAACTGAAATACGCGAGCCGTGTTGCAGGTTTGAACAATTACCTTAAAAACCGTCAGGGCATGCTCGATAGTTATGGTGACGGCGAAATGCTTGAGCGCAAACGAGCCGAACATGCCGCGCTGACCAATTGGGTCATGAGCTCGGAATCCAATCGCGAAGCTTACGCTGATGATCTCGAAGCCATCGAATCGTTGCTCGCGGAGTCACAAGCGCAGAGCCGTGCAGACTACTATTTGAACAACGCAAGTCCACGTCTTCTTGGAGTTGCGCGTGCAGTGTATCGCCTCGCAGAAGAGCAGCAGAAGCCAGATAGTGAGCGTGACCTCGGTTATCAGGAACGGGACCTACCCCGCTTTGAAGCATTCTTACGTGGTATGGAGCGCAACTTCGATGTTGAAGTGGAAAAAGCACTCGATTTTCATAACCTTAGTGCCTATGCCAACCTTCCCGAAGCAGAACGAAATGCTGATTTTGATCAGCAAATGGGTATCAGCAACAACATGAGTGACGCGGATATTCGTAATCTCATCGACGGCTGGTATGCCAATACCACACTACTCGATCTTGAAGCTCGGTTAGAACTACTGAAGCAATCACCATCACAAATGGCTGATACCGACGATGCTTTTGTCCGCGCAGCAGTTGGACTCTATGCATTTGATCGGGAACGTGAAGCGGAACGTGAAGAACGTGGTGGTAAAATTCAGCAAGCTTACGCCAGTTACATGCGCGCCAAAATCGCGTACATGAATAGCCAAGGCGAAGCCGTTTATCCAGACGCTAACAGCACATTACGCGTTACTTTTGGAACCGTCGAAGGTCGTGGTCATGGTACCTATGATGGAACGGCTTGGACTGCGTTTACGACGTTGCGTGGTATCACCGAGAAAGCTACTGGCGAAGGTGAGTTCAATGCACCTGCCAATCAATTAGCTGCTATCGATGCGAAAGATTATGGTGATTACTATGTCGAGTCGCTTGATTCAGTACCTGTAAACTTCTTGGCAACGCTGGACATTACTGGCGGTAATTCGGGTTCTGCGGTACTCAATGGTAAAGGTGAGTTTGTTGGGTTAGCTTTTGACGGCACGCTCGACTCGATTATTTCCGATTGGGACTTCAATCTCGATAATACTCGCTCCATCCAAGTCGATTGGCGCTTCATGCTCTGGCAAATGAAGCGTGTTGATAAAGCGGATAACTTACTCGAGGAACTTGGCGTCGAGTAACCTCGACGCCTTGCTTTTTTAATTGGGATTAAAACGAGAGAGGATTATTCAGGTTTAGCGCTACTCACGCGTTGCTTCAACTTTTGTCCTGGCCGAAAAGTCACAACGCGACGCGCAGAAATGGGTATGTCTTCTCCAGTTTTTGGGTTACGGCCAGGACGCTCGTTCTTGGTCCGTAGCTCAAAATTTCCAAAACCAGACAATTTCACCGGTTCACCATTTTCTAACGAATGCCGAATGGCTTCAAAAAAATGCTCAACCAATTCTTTTGCATCACGTTTGTTGATACCGTACTTGTCGAACAAACGCTCGGCCATTTCTGCCTTTGTTAGCGCCATAATGCTCACTCCCGTAGGGTTGCCCCAAACTCAGCTGTCAACGTCTCCACCACAGTTTTGATTGTGGTATTGATCTCTTGTTCTTCGAGGGTGCGCTCTGGGTGCTGTAATGTCAATGACAACGCAAGGCTGCGATGCCCTTCTGCGACCCCAGGGCCCTGATAAACATCAAATAAGTTTAGGCCAACTAAATGATTTACGCCAATATTTTCAATGGCGGCAATCACCTCACCTGCGGCAATGGATTGCTTCAATACCACTGCGATATCACGTCGAATCGATGGGAATTTAGAAACACCAACCGCCTGTGGTAAACGTCGCTCAGTCACCGCCGCCAACTCAAGCTCAAATACGTAGGTACGACCATTCAATCCAAGCTTTTTCTCAAATTGCGGGTGAATAGCACCAACCCAACCAATTCGTTTTTCCCCGGCAAAAATTGCCGCTGATTGGCCTGGATGTAGTGCTGGGTGATGATCTTCGACAAACCGACACGTGCCTTCAATTCCTCGGTTCGCCAACAGCGCTTCGACATCACCTTTAATATCATAGAAATCGACAGCACGCTCACCTTCACTCCAATGTTCCGCAGCAGCTTTCCCTGCTCGAATACCGGCAATCATAGCTTGCTGACGTACACCGTTTTCTGCCTGCTGATCCGGTACAAAGCGAAGACCGGTTTCACAGAATGCTAGTACCGGTTGTTGACGCTTTTGGTTATGAGTGACAGCACCAATCAGGCCAGGCCATAAACTCACACGCATTGACGACATATCTAATGAAATTGGGTATGGCAATGTTAGTGCCGCAATGTCGTCAAACAGCATCGCTTGATGCTTAGGATCAACAAAACTGTAGGTGATCGCTTCTTGATAACCTCGGTCAATCAACAGGCGCTTAACGCTATCAGCGCTACTGCGACGCTCTTGGCGCGGAATCATGCGCAACTGCGCCGCTGGTGCGGATGCTTGAATACGGTGATAACCGTAAATTCGCGCAACTTCTTCAATCAGGTCTTCTTCAATACTGATATCGAACCGGAAGGTTGGAACGGTGACGTCCCAACCAGCATCCGTAGTAACTACCTTGAAGCCAAGTCGCTCAAGAATTTCAGTGACTTCCTCGGCAGCGATGGCAATGCCGAGCACTTTCTGCAATCGTGCCGCACGCAAAGTGACTTGTGCTGGCTTGGGCAGCTGGTCTGGAGCAACAGCTTCGACAATAGGACCCGGCTCACCACCACAAATTTCAATCAATAGTGCAGTTGCTCGCTCCATTGCGTCGCGCTGCAATTCTGGGTCGACACCGCGCTCATAACGATGCGAGGCATCTGTATGCAAGCCAAAACGACGAGCACGTCCTGCAATAGCATTCGGGCTAAAGAAGGCTGATTCTAGAAAAATATCTTGTGACGTGTCACTCACGCCGCTGTCTTCACCACCGAAAATTCCTGCCATTGCGAGTGCTTTGCTCTCATCGGCAATCACTAAAACATCGTCTTGAAGGGTGACTTCTTGGCCGTCTAACAAGGTCAACTTCTCACCTTGTGTTGCCATTCGAACATGAACAGCACCGTCAATTTTTGCCAGATCAAAAGCATGCATCGGATGCCCCAGTTCTAACAAAATGTAGTTCGTCACATCAACCACGGCATCAATACTGCGCACACCACTGCGACGCAACCGCTCTTGCAACCACAGCGGCGATGGCGCTTGAACATTAATCCCGCGCACGACTCGACCTAAATAGCGTGGACACGCTGCAGGAGCGTCCAAGAATACCGCTCGTTCGTCATCAATGGCTGGCTTCACCGCTTCAATAGTCGGTTCAGTGACGGGTAATCGATTAAGCACGCCGACTTCACGGGCGATACCGCGAACGCCCAAACAATCGGCACGGTTTGGCGTTAAATCTACATCTAAGGTGACATCGTCTAAGCCTAAGTACTCGCGATAGTCTTGGCCAAGCGGTGCATCTGCCGGAAGTTCAAGAATACCATCATGGTCGTCGCTCAAACCCAGTTCTGACGCAGAGCACAGCATGCCATTCGATGGTTGCCCACGTAATTTTGCTTTCTTAATTTTGAAGTCACCCGGTAGCACGGCGCCGACCGTTGCCACAGCAACTTTGATTCCTGCACGGCAATTGGGCGCGCCACAGACTATCGTTTGCAATTCATCGGTACCAACATTCACTTCGGTTACTTGCAGCTTATCGGCATCTGGATGCTGCCAACAATTCACCACTTCGCCGACCACCACACCGGTAAAATGCTCTGCAACCGGCTCGATACCGTCAACTTCTAATCCTGCCATGCTGAGTTGTTCAGATAACTCTAAGCTCGACAATGTTGGGTTCACCCAGGTCCGTAACCACTGTTCACTGAATTTCATTTGCTCACCTGGTCTTAATTAAATTGTTTTAAGAAGCGGACGTCATTCTCAAAGAATGCGCGTAAATCATTCACGCCATAACGCAGCATCGTGAGGCGTTCGACTCCCATGCCAAATGCAAAGCCCGTATATTTTTCGCTATCAATACCGACGGCTTGAAGAACACTCGGGTGAACCATGCCACAACCTAACACTTCTAACCATTGACCATCTTTACGGCGCACATCAACTTCTGCAGACGGCTCAGTAAACGGGAAATAAGATGGACGGAAACGCACTTCTAACGACTCTTCAAAGAAATTCACGAGGAAGTCTTCTAAGATCCCTTTCAATTGGGTGAAGCTCACATCGGTGTCGATCATTAACCCTTCGACTTGATGGAACATCGGAGTGTGCGTTTGATCATAGTCATTGCGATACACGCGACCCGGCGAAATGATCCGCAGCGGTGGTTGTTCTTTTTCCATGGTACGAATTTGTACACCTGAAGTCTGCGTACGCAACATCGTATTCGCATCGAAGTAGAACGTATCATGGTCCGCGCGAGCCGGATGATTCGCTGGAATATTTAACGCATCAAAATTGTGAAACGCGTCTTCTACTTCCGGGCCCTCTTCTACACGAAAACCAAGGTCACCGAAAAAGGCTTCGATACGCTGAATAGTTTTAGTCACTGGATGAAAACCACCGACTTGACTGCGGCGTCCTGGCAAACTGACATCAATGCGTTCTGCGGCTAATTTTGCGTTGAGTTCAGCTTGTTTTAGCTCGTCATTCCGCGCATTAATCAAACCCTGCACTTGTTGTTTGGCTTGGTTGATGGCTTGACCGGCAGCAGGACGTTCCTCTGCACTGAGTGCGCCTAGGCTTTTGAGCTGCTCAGTTAAGCGCCCTTTTTTACCCAAATAGTCGACCCGAACTTGATCCAGTGCTTGCGGCGAATCGGCAGCCGCTACAGCAGCTTCTGCAGCTGCTACGATGTCATTTAACTCCATGACGTTCCTCAGTGGTGGTCCATAGCTTACAAAGTCGCCTATGATAACGAAAATGCACAAAAAAAGGGAGCATCTCTGCTCCCTTTTTCACAACCTATACCCGCTTACAGAGAGCTTTTTGCTTTCTCTACCAACGCAGCAAAACCATTTTGGTCATGCACAGCGATGTCAGCTAGGATTTTACGATCGATTTCTACAGATGCTTTTTTCAAGCCATTGATAAAGCGGCTGTATGACAAACCGTTTTGACGCGCTGCAGCGTTGATACGAACAATCCACAATTGACGGAATTGACGTTTCTTCGCACGGCGGTCGCGGTATGCGTACTGACCTGCTTTGATAACAGCTTGCTTCGCAACGCGATAAACGCGACTACGAGCACCATAATAACCTTTCGCCTGCTTCAGGACTTTCTTGTGACGCGCGCGCGCTGTCACACCACGTTTTACTCGTGCCATTTTTTAAATCTCCTTCCTTAAGCGTACGGTAACATACGAGCAACAAGTGGAACGTCTGCTACATGTACCATGCTTTTTGCACGGAGATGACGCTTACGCTTTGAGCTCTTCTTAGTCAGGATGTGGCGCAAGTGTGATTGCTTGCATTTAAAGCCGCCTGAAGCGGTTTTCTTAAAGCGCTTGGATGCGCCTTTATTGGATTTCATTTTCGGCATGAAAATTACTCCGCATTGTTAATAAAAGTGTAACAGGGTGAGTTTGGTTATTGGTTACAACAACCGCCCTACTTGCAAACCACAGTTACTTCTTAACAGGGGCCAGCACCATAATCATCTGGCGACCCTCAGCACGTCTTGGGAACGATTCGACGGTCGAGATTTCCTGTAAATCGTCTTTAATACGATTTAACAAATCAATCCCGAGGTCTTGGTGTGCCATTTCCCGGCCACGGAAACGGATAGTGACTTTAGTTTTGTCACCTCCCTCCAGAAAGCGAGTCAGGTTGCGTAGTTTTACCTGATAATCGCCTTCATCAGTTCCAGGACGGAATTTAACTTCCTTCACCTGGATCTGCTTCTGGTTTTTCTTCTGCTCTTTCTGGTTCTTTGCTTTCTCGTAGAGGAACTTGCCATAATCCATCAAACGACAGACAGGTGGTTCAGCGTTCGGGCTGATCTCCACCAAATCAACACCAGCTTCTTCTGCCAATGTAAGAGCTTCTTGAATACTTACGACACCAATCTGTTCGGCCTCAACGCCAATCAAACGTACTTCGTTGACGCGAATTTCTTCATTAATCCGATTTTTGTCACCAGCTTTCTGAGTTCTTTTTCCGCCTTTAATGGGTTATTCCTCCAACAAGTTAACTAATCTTGCGTGCACTTACATCGTCTGTGAGTAGCTCAATAAATTCATTTAGCCCTTTCACACCATGGTCTTCACCACGACGAGTACGTACCGCAACCGCTTGGTTTTCGACTTCTTTGTCGCCGACAACCAATAAATATGGAACACGTTTTAGTGTGTGCTCGCGGATTTTAAAGCCTATTTTCTCATTTCTCAAGTCAGCTGTTGCTCTAAAGCCCAGTTTTGTCAGTTCTTTCACGATATTTTTGGCGTAATCCGCCTGATTATCGGTAATATTCATGACAACGACTTGGTTTGGCGCCAGCCACGTTGGGAAATAACCCGCATACTCTTCAATGAGAATACCCATGAAGCGCTCGAGAGACCCTAAAATCGCGCGGTGAATCATCACTGGCACGTGTCTTTCGTTGTTCTCGCCAACATAGGTCGCACCTAATCGGCCAGGCAACGCAAAATCGAGCTGTACTGTACCACATTGCCATGCCCGACCGATACAGTCGTGCAAGGTAAATTCGATTTTAGGGCCGTAAAACGCCCCTTCTCCGGGTAAATACTCAAAATCGATGCCATTATTCTTCAAAGCTTGAGCCAAAGCGGCCTCAGAGCGGTCCCACGTAGCATCGTCACCCAATCGTTTTTCAGGACGAGTCGACAGTTTCACAACAATGTCGTTAAAACCAAACGTTTTATAGGTTTCATAGACCATTTTGATACAGCCGCTGACTTCTTCCTGTATTTGATCTTCTGTACAGAAAATATGGGCATCGTCTTGCGTGAAGCCACGGACCCGCATCAAACCATGCAAAGCACCTGACGGCTCATTTCGATGGCAACAACCGAACTCAGCCATACGCAACGGTAAATCACGGTAGGATTTCAAACCTTGGTTAAAGATTTGGACGTGACCCGGGCAGTTCATCGGCTTCACTGCGTATTCGCGGTTTTCTGAAGAAGTGGTAAACATCAATTCAGAAAACTTCTCCCAGTGGCCAGAACGTTCCCACAAGACGCGATCCATCATTAATGGACCTTTCACCTCTTGGTAACGGTACTCACGCAGTTTCTGCCGAACATAGCGCTCCAACTCAAGGAAAATGGTCCAGCCGTTGTTGTGCCAGAACACCATTCCCGGCGCTTCTTCTTGCCAATGGAACAAGTCTTGGGTTTTACCGATCTTGCGATGGTCACGCTTCTCAGCTTCTTCCAGACGTTGTAAGTACGCTTTTAACTGTTTCTTGTCAGTCCACGCGGTGCCATAAATGCGTTGCAGCATTTTGTTGTCAGAATCACCGCGCCAATAGGCACCAGCAACCTTCATAATTTTGAAATGCTGACAAAACCGCATGTTAGGAACATGAGGGCCGCGGCACATATCAATGTATTCTTCATGATGATACAGACCAGGGCGATCATCCTGACTGATATCATCATCTAAAATTTCAACTTTGTAGGACTCATGTCGTTGCACGAAAGTTTCGCGCGCTTCCTGCCAGCTGACCTTCTTCTTCACGACTTCATATTCAGTCTTGGCCAGTTCTTGCATGCGTTGTTCAATGGCATTCAAGTCGTCTTGCGTTAACGATTTGTCGAGATCAACGTCATAGTAAAAACCGTTATCGATAACCGGGCCAATCGCCATTTTCACATTAGGAAACAGCTGCTTGATGGCGTGTCCTAACAAATGCGCGCAGGAGTGACGAATAATATGCAGTCCATCGTCGTCTTTCGGCGTAATGATATGAAGTGTTGAGTCACTGGTGATCAGGTCACTTGCATCCGCAAGCTCACCATTAATACGCCCAGCAACGGTGGCTTTTGCCAAACCTGGGCCGATATCTTGGGCGACTTCTAAAATGGAGACTGGGTTTTCATATGCGCGTTGACTACCGTCGGGAAGCGTTACTACAGGCATGACTTTATCCTTTAACAGTGGTGGCACCTACCAAGTGTCACTTGTGATTTTTAAAGCGAGTTTGAGTTCTCACGAATTAGCCCGCAACTATATCGCAGCCGGCGCATTGCTGCAATCCGAAATGGCCGCTAGAATAGCGCGCCATGGAAGCCTATATCGGTCATTTGGCCGCACTCACCGCTGCACTATTCTGGGCCATCGCCACGCTGCTATACAACCAAGCGGGTAGTTACCTGAACGCGGCACAATTGAACCTGGTCAAAGGTGTAGTCGCGTGTCCGTTATTATTCATCGCAGCATGGCTAACCGGTCAACTTCTGAGTTTTGATGGTAGCACTGCAGCATGGCTGCTACTGGCTAGCGGGGTGATAGGCATTACCATTGGCGATACCCTGTATTTCACTGCCCTGCGCCGCCTCGGCCCCTGGCACACCATGTTACTGGAGTACTTAGCACCGCCCTTTGCGGCACTAATTGCTTGGTGGTTTTTGAATGAAGGAATGGCCGCTGTCGAAATTATTGCTGCGTTAGTGATTATCGGCGGTATCGTCATAGTGCTCTCTGAACGACAACCCGCCACGGTTACGAAAGTTCAGTTGAGCCGCTCTGGCCTCGCAGCTGGTGTTGGCGCGGCATTGTGTCAAGCCATCGGCTTAGTCATGGCGTTTCATGCACTGACTGCTTTCGATATGAATCCATTGAACGCTGCATTACTGCGTATTTTTGCCGGTACCGTGGCATTAACAATGGCTTTATTAGTGCTCAAACCAAGCCTCATTAGTTCCACTCGTTCGGCATTGCGCCATACGTCCATTCCTTGGTTAATCACGGCAATTGTACTAGGTACATTCATTGCTATTTGGTTGCAACAGACCGCCATTGCTTCTGTGCACCCAGGCGTGGCGCAAACCTTGTTGGCAACCGCGCCGTTATGGCTGATACCCATTCAATGGTTTCTGCCAGCAGAACGCGGTCGGCGCCGACTTTCGTTGCGCGCAATCGCCGGCGCATTACTTGCTGTTTGCGGAATTACACTACTCTTCAATTAGTTAACTTTGTTAGCTTGATTACGGCAGGAAAATATCCAGTCCACGTACCATACTCACCAGTGAAAGCTCTCAATAGGAAGGAGTTTAACTGAGGAGTACCTGTCATGAATGCGGAAAAATTACGTGATGCATCGGTACATTGCCCCATGTGCGGACATGCCGTGCATGTAATGCTTGACCCGAGTCAGGGCGACCAAGACTATCAGGACGAATGTCGCGCCTGTGGGCATGATATTCATCTGCATCTGGAGGTCGATGAACTGCACGATCAACTCCGCCTCCGGGTGGAGGAATAACGAGAGATGGTGAATAGTGAACGGTAAATAGTGAATAGCAACCACCAGACTCGATCTTTGGTTTTCTATTACCTGTTCACTATTAACTTTTCACTGTCTATTGGCGAGGGTTCGTTCTACCGTGTCGACGATGGTGATCGTTTGTTGATCCAGTTCTAGATTTAGGCGTGTACCTACTTCAACGTCAGCTAGGTTGGTTAACCGCAGTGTTTCCGGAATTAGGTGCAGCGAGAAACGATTGTCTTTGACCTGACCAATAGTCAGACTAGCGCCGTTGACGCTGATAAAGCCCTTGGCAAAAATGTAGCGATTAAAGTCTTCTGGAAACTCAATCCACATCGCCCAGTTATCATCGCTGATATCGAGTTGTGCAACCGTGCCGACACCGTGTATGTGACCAGACACATGATGCCCGCCTATTTCATCACCGACTTTCAGTGACCGTTCAAAATTCACTAAACTACCCACGCTCAATTCACCCAGATTGGTTAAGCGCAAGGTTTCGTCAATCACATCGAAATTGACCGTTGTTTCGGTAAAGTGAACCACCGTGAGACAACAGCCGTTTATGGCTATACTGGCACCGAGCTGAACGTTGACCAGAAACTGAGGCTCAACTTGCAAGCACAACTGGACGAATTCGCCGCGCCGAGTCAGTTCTTTAACGGTTGCTTGTGTTTGGACAATACCTGTAAACATAAACCCATTCCGTGAACGATGTGAGAGGCCGATGATTGTAACCAGAACCACTCGATTTGGCTATGCAATCGGCCTACTTATACTGCTTTCCAGCCTCACTCTCAGCGGCTGCAGTGATGCGCCGCCAGCGCTTAAAGTCCTAGTCGACTATCGCGAGCGCGTTGCCACACCACAAGATTTGCCGCTCCCAGAGTTGCAGTTACCTGCTGTAACTCGACCGCCAGAACTCCGCGAACTGCGTGTTGAAGTCCCGGAAGTCACCGTCTCGTTGCTAGACTCGTTGCGGCTAGATACGTGTGCTGCAGGTGCCAGTATCGTGCAACGGAATTCGGCTCTGGGTCGTTTAGAAACGGGTTTTCGACGTTATCACGGTGATCTAGAAATCATTGACCAATTGAATGACTGTTTGACTCGCTTGGATAATCCCGATTCTGAGCTCGGACAACGGTTGCAGCGAGCACTCGCGGCTAAACGAGAGACTCTTCCCCTGCTCAAGCAACGAGCCATCGCATCAGATGATGCATTACGGCACGCCCTGACGCCTGCTAATCAAAGTAGTGCTGGCCTATCGAATGAATCTTTGGCTGAGAGTTTAGATGCCTTTCAAGTGCTCTTGAGTTTGCTTCAGTATACCGAGAAGTCCGAGCAATCACTCATCAGTGCTGAGCGCCTTGAACAAGCTCTTGAAACGTTAGAACAAAGCGATGCACTCGGTTTATTGTGGCGCAATCAGCACGAATGGATCCATGGGCTTAAGCAAAGTCACTCGTTAGTCATCGGTTCTGGCGAGCGCGCAGGTTGTATGAGTGCTGGCACTCCGCAGCGTGCCCAGGTACTCCGAACAGTCTTTAATAAGTATTTTGCCGCTGAAGTGCAAGCACAAGTCGCACTCCTGACCGGACATGCGTATCGCGTCAATCCGTTACTCACAGAGCTTCAAAAACACAGCAACCAAACGCTATTGGTTGCTTATCTTACCGAGTTACAAGACCTATCCATCGAGTTGACTGCTGCAATCAGAACGCACGCAGAACATTGGCAACAATTCTTTCGTGACTGTGACTTCCAACCGGGCTCACAATCGTGATACTCTAATGCGAATGATTCTCAATACCTGTAAACGAAAAAGCGTTGTTCGTTGATCGTACGCTTCGCTGTTCGTTGTTCGATTAACCCCTGATGGAGATTATGATGAAATTCTTACCTGTTGTACTGGCTTTAACGTTACTTCCCGCAGCCGTTGCCTTTGCTGATGAGAAGCGTCCTGATCACTTTGAGGGTGAGCCTTCGCCAACCTTAGATGCAGCCATTGAAAACCTCAGTGTCTACAATGCGAAACTGCAAGCCATTATCGACAAGTCAGACATGACAGCTACGGATATGGCCGAAATTCATCAACTAACGTACACCATTGAGGTGGCTTTAGCTCGCTTGAATGAAGAAGTTATGACTATGCAAGAACAAGTGGAAGTGATTCATATTAGTTCAGAACGTATGGAATTTGACCAAGTACAAGAAACGGGCACCAACTACCTCGAAAATATTGCTAAGATTGCTCCACCGAAGCAGTAACAGAGACACGTTATGACACGCCAATCGTTTACCAGTACCGCCACTTATATTGTGGCGGACGATCTTAGTTTAGCCGTAAATGCCGCGGTGACATTGGAAAAGCCGCTGTTGCTAAAAGGTGAACCGGGTACCGGTAAAACTCGTCTTGCCGAAGAACTTGCAGCCATTCTCAATGCTCCCCTGTTACGATGGCAGATTAAGTCGACCACCAAAGCACAACAAGGCTTGTATGAGTATGACGCGGTATCACGACTGCGCGATAGTCAGTTAGGTAGCGATAAAGTTCACGACATTAGCAATTACATCAAGCCCGGTAAGTTATGGCAGGCATTTACTGCTGAACAGCGGCCGGTGCTGCTCATTGATGAAATCGACAAAGCCGATATTGAATTCCCAAATGACTTGTTGTATGAACTCGATCAGATGGAATTTCACGTCTACGAGACTGGCGAACAAATCGTGGCTCAGCAACGTCCAATTGTCATCATTACCTCTAATAATGAAAAAGAATTGCCCGATGCCTTTTTACGCCGGTGCTTTTTTCACTACATCAAGTTCCCCGATGCCGATACCCTGCGCGATATCGTTCAAGTGCATTACCCAGATATCCAAAAGCAGCTCTTGAGTACCGCGCTCGAGGTGTTCTTTGATGTACGGCAAATGCCCAACGTTAAGAAGAAGCCCTCGACCTCTGAATTAATTGACTGGTTGAAGCTCTTGTTAGCGGAAAAAATCACTCCGCAACAACTGCAAGAGACCAAGCAAAAAGGCGGCCTTATGCCTCTGTTCGGCGCGTTGTTAAAGAATGAGCAAGATGTCCAACTGGTCGAGAAACTGGCCTTCATGGCGCGTCGTCGTGATGGCTCGTAACCACTCTTTCCGATGCTAGTCGAATTCTTTCTCTGTCTACGCAAACACGGCGTTCCGACCAGTCTGACGGAACTCCTTGATTTGGTAAACGCTATGGAGCGCCAATTGGTATTCGCCGATGTTGAGGCGTTTTACCATCTGGCGCGCTTGATCATGGTGAAAGATGAAACCCATTATGATCGGTTTGACCGCGCTTGCGCGGAGTATTTTGAAGGTGCTGAACAGATTGATATTGCCTCTAGCATTCCCGCCGAATGGCTTGAACGCAGTATGCAAAAGCATTTGAGTGATGAGGATAAAGCGAAGCTCAAAGCCTTAGGCGGACTTGATGAGTTACTCAAAACATTTCGCGAACGTCTGCAAGAGCAGCAAAAGCGACATGCTGGCGGCAACAAATGGATTGGTACCGGCGGCACCTCACCTTTCGGTGCCTACGGCTATCACCCAGAAGGAATTCGGATTGGCCAAGACGGAAGTAATGCGCGACGTGCGGTCAAGGTTTGGGATAAACGTGAATTCAAAGACTTGGATACCGACGAAGAGCTCAATAATCGCTCCATTCAACTGGCGTTGCGGCGGCTCAGAAAGTTTGCTCGGACTGGGGCGGTCGAAGAATTAGATTTGGACGAAACCATTCGAGCAACTTCAAAAAAGGCCGGGTTACTTGATTTGCATTGGCAGCCCGAACGCCATAATGCCATGAAAGTGTTAATTCTCTTTGACGTTGGCGGCTCGATGGACGATCACATCTTTGCCTGCCAACAACTCTTTGCCGCGGCTCGCAATGAGTTTAAACACCTCGAGTTCTACTATTTTCATAACTGCGTGTATGAATCTGTTTGGAAGCAGAATCATCGCCGCCACACCGAGAAGCTCTCAACACTCGATCTTATTCATCGCTTTGGTCGCGACTACAAGCTGATTTTCGTCGGTGATGCCACCATGGGACCTTACGAAATCGCTTACCCAGGCGGCAGTGTTGAACATTGGAATGAGGAACCGGGCGAAGTATGGATGCGACGTTTACTGAGCCACTTTACCAATGCCGTCTGGCTCAATCCCCAGTTACGCGAACACTGGCATTGGCATCACTCCATTGACATGCTGCACGAGATCATGGGCGGCCGCATGTACCCTCTCACTGTTGCGGGTTTGACCGAGGCGATTGCTGCGCTGTTAAAAAAATCTGCCACAACGGCTGTGGTTGAGTAACCAAGTCGCTCAGGGTGTATTTTGCTAGGTGTTGGTAAAAAATTTCTTTCCCCGCGGCAATAATGTGTTTGAGTTCACAAGCGGGTGTCGCTACACAATATGGACTGCTGCATTCGACCCAAGACTCATCGCCTTCCAACGAGCGTATGACAAAGTCGATACGAATGTTTTCTGGTTGCTGGGCCAGCACAAACCCGCCAAATTTGCCGCGTTTCGTCTCAATGAGTCCCAATTTACCAAGATGGTGCACAACTTTATTCACATGGTTTGCGGACAAATCGAAAGTTTCGCAAATCGTTTTTATCGTCGTTAAAGACTGAACGTCCTCTTCACACGCGCGCTGCGCAGCCAAATACATCAATATCCGCAGACCATAATCCGTATATTTTTTGATTTGCATCAGTACTCCCCTTGATCTTTTTATAAGATACATTAATAATGCATATTATTAAACATGCATTGAGGATGTATTTTATGAGCGCAAGAACGATGCTAACCACAGCAAACTTTGCCATGTTAATCACACTGACTTTATTTACGATTTTAGCCTATCTTGCGTGGGGCCTAGAAGCTCACTTCCCACTTATGATTGTTGCAGTTCTGCATCTTTCACAGATAGTTCTTGCAGGCTTATTTAAGCTCTCATATGTATTCCGGTTAATAGCCCAAAGTCGATTAGGCGAGCAACTCCGCTAAATAGCTCAACCATACGTGACACCTCTATTTGAATTAGCTAGTATCGGTTTCTTAACAAGAAAAACGATAATTCAAAAGGAACATTCCGGTGTCACAAGAACCCTCCTCTGCTGCTGAGAACGGCGGTTTTATTGCATTTGTTGAACGTGTTGGTCGACGAATTCCAGATCCTGTCATCATCTTCATTTACTTTTTAATCGGCGCGTTGATATTAACCTGGGCAATTGGTGGCCTTACCTTTACAACCTATGGTGGCGATGGTCAGCCGATTAATTATGAAATTCGAAATATGTTGGCCGCGGAAAATGTCGTGTGGCTCTTTGATAACGCGCTACTAGCCAATTGGTTGGGTTTTGGTGGTGGTGTACTTGGCGTTATTTTGATTGTGATGCTCGGTGTCGGTGTCGCCGAACACTCTGGATTATTCGCGGCTATTCTGAAGAAAGTTTCACGCGGACTCCCCATTAAGTGGTTACCCTTGTTCCTCGTTTTCATCGGTATTATGAGTTCTATCGCTACCGATGCAGGTTATCTAATCCTCATTCCTTTAGCTGGATTGCTTTATGCCGGACTAAATAAAAACCCACTGATTGGCATGGCGGCGGCATTTGCAGGAGTTTCAGCCGGATTTAGCGCAAACTTGATTCCAGCCACGCCTATTGATGTGATCATTGGCGTGAATGCCAAAGTTTTCGCCGAAGCCCAAAATATTCCGTTTGTGAATGCTGCGGGCGAAGCGCTGACTCCCGCCACAATGAATTACTATTTTATCCTCGTTTCTACCTTTGTACTGGGTATTGTGGGTGCTTGGGTTACCCTGAAGTTTGTGCAGCCACGCCTCGAACAAAAGCCGTTTACCGTGCCTGACGAACTCAAAATCACCGACTTTGACGTCACACCAGAAGAAAAGAAAGGCTTACGCGCAGCTGGTATCGGTTTGATCCTTGCTCTGCTTGCCATTTATGGGCTTGCTGCAGGACCACTTGCACCTTACACCACCGCAGAGGGCACAACGGTAACGCCATATCTAAATAATGTGATTTTGCTCATCACCTTTGTCTTTATCGTGATCGGTATCGCATTCGGTGTGGCGAGTGGCAAATTTAAGGGCTTGCCTGATGTTGTCCGAGCGATGGTCAAACAGATGGATACCATGGGCTATATTTTGGTGCTGACGTTCTTTTGCTACAACTTTTTGGGTGTGCTCAGTCACAGCGGGTTGGGCGCCTATATCACCTATCTCGGTGCCACTTTGCTGACGAATCTCGGCCTACAGTCTTATCCTGTGTTGTTATTGCTGGGCTTTATTGTCGTTACCGCGCTGATCAATCTCTTTGTAGGTGGCTTAACTTCGAAGTGGATGTTACTGGGCCCTATCTTTATTCCAATGCTGTACTTAGTGAATAGCGAAATGACACCAGATTTAGTTGCGGCGGCATTCCGATTAGCAGATTCATCGACCAACATCATCACGCCGATGATGAGCTATGCGGGCATTATTCTTGCCTTTATGCGCAAGTACAATCCGCAGCTCACCTTTGGGGAAATGATTGCCATGATGCTGCCCTATTCTTTGGCATTTATGGTGGTATGGAGTGCGTTGCTCGTCGCGTTCTTTACACTGGGTATTCCACTGGGCTTTTGATGAACGCATAGACTGTGCACATTTCAAGCAAACAAACGGGTGTAGGTGAAAAAGCACTTGCACCCGTAACCTCAAATGACTAATATAGCGCCCGTTCGCATCTGCGAACATCTGCTTTAAAATGTGCGTCCGTAGCTCAGTTGGTTAGAGCACTACCTTGACATGGTAGGGGTCGGTAGTTCGAGTCTACTCGGACGCACCATCTTCTCGTTGTAATTACCGACATTCCAATTTGGCTTGTGCTTCGCAGGCGGCGATAGCTACGCTTTCATCACCGCGTTCCATGCAAAAATCGAGGCGAATAAGCTTAGTTTCTGCAGCATTAGGACGCTCGGTTCTGTTGACCCACTCCCAACTACGAACCAACTTCGGTGCAGAAAACTTCATTTCACGACTCGGCACGCCGCTAACCAGTTCAATCGCATCCGTATCACCGTCACTATCAACCTTGACTTCTAATACCGCGCAGCCGGTGACGCCATCCATCGCCAATTCCATAGGATACGCCACTGGATAGTCCTTTTCGCGTGACCACAAAGCCTCTTCCGCAGCAGGTTCGAGCTGACTTAATTTGACATGAGCGCTACCCGTAACCTGCGCTGATGAACTAGTCATTAGACCAAACCCAATAACAAGCAGTGCACTACTCAAAGCAATTCCTTTCATGATGATCTCACTCGTGGATTGTTAACATTATTGAGACTACTTGGTGATTGTTTGTTTCGCAATGTCTCATGTCATTATTAATTGCGCGACAGGGTTTTGATGAGATGCCAGCCAAATTTGGTTTTTACTGGACCATGTACTTCTAAGGTAGGTTTACTAAAGACAACTTTATCGAACGCGGGAACCATTTGGCCACGCCCAAACTCACCGAGATCACCGCCCTTTTTAGCTGACGGGCACAAGGAATGTTTACGTGCTAGATCGCCAAACTTGGCGCCTTTTGCTAATTGTTGTTTCAATTTTTCTGCTTCGGCTTGGGTTTTTACTAAAATATGTAGAGCGTGCGCGCGAGCCATGAGCTCTCCTTGGTTCTGGAAGAACTACTGAAGTCTACACAAACCACCCGTCCCAACCAATATCTCTGATACAATGCGCGGAACTAAATGTAGCCACCACAAAGCCACCAATAAGTGATCTTAAGCATGTCTGATTCAAACGCTAATCCACGCCACTTCACCGAATTGAAGCTCTCGCCAGCATTGTTAACAAGCTTGAGTGAAGCTGGATTTCAGCATATGACCGAGGTCCAAGCGTTGAGCTTACCGGTTATTTTAGCGGGCGAGGATTTACTCGTTCAGGCAGAGACAGGCTCAGGTAAAACGGCAGCTTTCGCGCTCGGGATTTTGGCAAAACTCAATGTTGGAGTCTTCGCGCCACAAGCGTTGGTATTGTGCCCCACCCGCGAATTGGCCGAGCAAGTCGCAGAAGCTATTCGAACACTCGCCAAGTCAATGGCGAACGTGAAAGTGCTAACGCTTTGCGGTGGTGTGCCAGCGCGCAATCAAATAGCTTCACTTGAACACGGCGCTCATGTGCTCGTGGGTACGCCTGGGCGGGTGCTCGATCATGCAAATCAGCAGCGTATCCAATTCGATCAGATAGCAACGTTGGTTTTAGACGAAGCCGACCGCATGCTGGAAATGGGCTTTCAAGACGAAATCAACGCTCTGATTGCGGCAACACCAGCGTCACGTCAAAGTTTACTCTTTAGCGCCACCTATCCAAATAAAATTGAACAGTTGACGGCTCGTGTCAGCAAAAACGCGCAGTCCATTCAAGTTGGCTCAGCACAGACCGCGCCGAAAATCACTCAACGCTTCTATGATTTGGCAGATACCACCGCAGCTCAGGCAGTAAACCAATTACTCCTCGATCAGCAACCGAGCAATTCTATGGTTTTTTGTAATACCAAAGCCGAAACACAGAGTATTGCGGATAAACTGCACGCCAAAGGCCATAGTGTTCTGGCGTTGCATGGTGACTTAGAGCAAAAAGATCGTGATCAAACCATGGTGCAGTTCACCAATGGAAGTGCTCGCGTTTTAGTGGCAACCGACGTTGCTGCTCGCGGCCTTGATATCGCTGAACTTGATTTGGTCATTAGCGTACATATGGCTCATGACACCGACACTCATACGCATCGAATTGGTCGTACCGGACGAGCAGGTGCTGAGGGGCTTGCGGTTACGCTCATTGGTCCCCAAGACGACTACAAATTACGTATACTCGAAGATTCCTTTGCTGAACCTATCAAACTGCAGCCACTGCCACATTCAACAGTCGGTCGCGCGCCGTTGCAAGCAGAACTCGTAACGCTACAACTCAGTGGTGGCAAGAAAGACAAGTTGCGCCCGGGTGATATTGTCGGTGCCCTGACCCGCGACAATAAACTGACTATGGCGGACATTGGTAAAATCAAAGTGCAAAGCCAGTGGGCTTTCGTCGCCGTCAAAAAATCCGCTGCCAAGCACGCCTTGGCACTAATCAATAATGACAAAATCAAGGGCAAACGCTTCCGCGCCCGAACATTGTGATTACCATTTTTCCTGCAGACAACAAGTTCTCGTGTTTCTGAAACTCGTCCTCATCTGCCCATTGAAGGGAATATCAACAGATGATTTGTGTCTTTGTCTATTGTGTTTTTAAGTCGTTGAGCCGCTGAAACATTATCGTCAGCAATAAATTCTAGTATCGCATACAAATCACTCTTCGCCGTTTGAGTCCATTCCAGTCTGGGCATCCAGCTTCCTATCTATCATTTCTTGAACATCACCCATAACGTCCGCATGCGAGACGGTTGACCGTTTATCCGCTAAAGCCTCGAAGACTTTATGTTTGAACCAATCATCGTAAGCTTCAGGATTGGCAGTGAGTCCAATCGGCAACCCACCCTTTTTAATATTACGTGTTAATTGAATACGAACATGCAACATAGAAGACTGAGCCATAAAATCACCTTAAACTGAGATATCCGTGCATTTTGTATCTCAAATGAGTTACAGCCAAGTTTAGAATTTAATCCGCACAGTAGGTCAATATTACCGATCTACTTGTTTGGATTCGATATCAACGACTTTATTTCCGGAAAACATTACGGTGAGATAATATTCACCGCCGATATCGCCACGAACTACATAAGACCACGCTTCAGCACTTTGCCCGCCTCGTCCATAACCTGTATCCACACCGATTGTTTGACGATCACGAAGTTCTGGGTTACCTATTTTTCTTTGTACTTCAATTTTAGTCATACCACAGCGAATAAGATCGCCACCCTCAATTCGGAAGGCACAACTTTCAACGGGCGTTGAATTTAACGCAGCGATGAGAAGAAACAGTAAAGAAATGAGTTTGAGCATTTTGTCTTCCTTGTAGTCGTTCTATGGAGAGAAATGTAGTCCGTTAGCCGAGAAAGCACAAACAATTGGATTACTTTTCGTTTACATAGCAGACACAAGTCGATACGCTTCAATCATTCCGAAATTCGGATCCGGTCCACAACTTTTTAGGATGTTCAATGTTCGCTAATCGCTTGTTACTAAAAGCTTCGATTCTTACTCTCGTTGGTGGTTTTTTGGTGGGTTGTGCAACAGCACCATCCACCGATACTACCTATCAATTATCGGAAGCACGGTTTGGGCATGCCGTGGTCGCTGATGATGAGGCTATTTATGTCATTGGTGGCAGCAATGCGAGCGGAGCATTAACACGCATTGAACGGATCAACCCAACCACCAAAGAGACATCTGTCGCCACTGTAAAACTTGTTTCGCGGCGCTACATTTCCGCAGTTTGGGACGGTGATGAGTCGATTTATATTTATGGCGGATACACTTCGGATACCTATCAAATGCCCGTTATCGAAGTATTCAACACGAGGACTCGTAAAGTTACACGGCTGAAGTCGCCACTATCGTTGGCGAGACGCAATACCAGCGCAGCTTTTCTAGATGGCAAAATCTATGTGGTAGGCGGTTCAACGTTCAGTGAAACGATAGCAACTGAAGGCACGCCACAATTGGTGGCTTCTGCGGAAGTTGCTGTATTCGACATTGACAAGCAAGAATGGTATCGAGTGCGAGATCTGCCAGTTGCCATGGATACGAGAGCGTTTGTGTTTCAGAGCCAGCTTTGTGTCGTCGGCGGTTACAACCACTCGGAAGCGTTCAGTAGAATGGATTGCTACAATGCCGATCGCGATGTTTGGGAACCACAGCCTGCGGCACCAGTGCCTATTAGTGCTCACTCAGTGACTGTCTATGGCGATCAACTCTATGTGTTCGGTGACTACAACAACTTAGATCAAGTACTGATATTCGATTTCACCCAAAGCGTTTGGTCAATTGCAGATTTGCCCTATCGTTCATCTCGCCACAATGCAGCAACAGTATTTGGCGATGAAATCTTTGTTATCGGTGGAACACAAGGCACCTCCGGTCCATTTTTGGCTGATATACAGGTATTTCCGATGCAACGGTAAGTAACCATTGTTATTATCGAAGCAGAATTGGCTTGATGAGTAGGTGGTTATGAATCCATGTGTGGTCATTGGTGCGGGTCCGATGGGGCTCTGTACGGTGCGACGGCTGAAGGAACAAAACCTTGCCGTGGTTGGGCTGGAAGCTCATGCAGATGTGGGCGGTTTGTGGGACATCGATAGCCCAACGAGCACTATGTATGACTCGGCGCATTTGATTTCGTCGAAGCGTATGACCGAGTTCAATGACTTCCCGATGGCAGATCATGTCGCGACCTACCCTAAACACGATGAGTTGAAAGTCTATTTTCAAGATTACGCGCGACATTTTGGACTCTATGAGCACTATCGTTTTAACAGCACTGTCGAGAAAATTGAACCTGAATGTGATCAGTGGCGGGTTCACTACCGTCAGCATGGCGAACTGCAGACCCAATTAGCGAGTGCGGTGTTGCTCGCTAACGGTACATTGCACCACCCGAATCGACTGCAACTCGAGGGTAGCTTCAACGGCGAGATGATGCATAGCTGTGATTACCGCAGTGCCGATATTTTCGCTGGTAAACGAGTCTTGATTATTGGGTGCGGTAATAGTGGCTGCGATATTGCAGTTGATGCCGTACACCGCGCCAAAAGTGTCGATATGGTCGTCCGGCGGGGCTACTATTTCCTGCCTAAGTTTGTTGCAGGCCGTCCGATTGATACACTCGGTGGCAAGATCAAGCTTCCCACGCGACTGAAACAAACCATAGATGGGCTCTTGGTTCGATTGCTGTCAGGCAAACCTAGTCGTTACGGCTTACCTGACCCTGACTATCGGATGTACGAGTCACACCCGGTCATCAACACCCTGTTCTTGCATCATATCGGTCATGGTGACATTAAAGTTCGCCCGGGTATTGAGCAACTCACAGACACCGGCGCAACGTTCAAAGATGGCACCAGCGGTGATTATGACCTTATTTTGCAAGCGACCGGCTATAAACTGCACTATCCATTTATCGATGCAAAGCACCTGAATTGGAACGGTCATGCCCCGCAGCTGTATCTGAATATCTTCAATCCTCAACATCCAAATCTCTTTGTTATGGGCATGGTGGAAGCAGCGGGTTTAGGCTGGCAAGGACGTGATGACCAAGCGCAGTTGGTTGCTGCGGTGATTCGTCAGCAACGGGATAACCCAGAACAAGCGGATGCCTTCTTTCAACGAGCACAAGCTCATGCAGAGCAGCGTATTGACGGCGGCATGCATTATCTTGAACTCGAACGCATGGCCTATTACGTGCACAAAGACACTTATCTCAAGGCGCTAGCTCACGAGATGAAGCGCGTAGGTCACGAGGCATAAATGTCCGCCACGTCATTGGTTATCTTGAATGCAGTGCTCGCGCTGATGATGTTTGGCATTGCGCTAAGTCTAAAGGCCGAGGATTTTAAACGCGTTGCACAAAAGCCCAAAGGTCCTTTGGTTGGATTAGTCGCGCAATTTGTCCTGTTGCCAGCGTTAACGTTTGTCGCTATTAGTTTGATTCCGATGCCTGCAGAAATTGCTCTCGGCTTACTCTTAGTCAGTTGTTGTCCTGGCGGTAGTTTCTCCAATTTGATGACTTACTTAGCCAATGGCAACACAGCCATGTCGGTCAGTATGACTGGTATCGCTAGCCTCTTAGCATCCGTATTAACACCGCTGAATTTCATGTTCTACGCCAGTATGAATGCACACACTGATGCGCTGTTAAAAACCATTGATGTCTCCACCTGGGATATGCTCGTTATTGTGGTTTTAGTGTTAGCAATTCCTCTTACAATTGGACTCATTTGCGGTCGTCGGTTCCCTACTTTTGCCGCCAAAACAGAACAGTTTTTTCGCGTCATATCACTGACCGCGTTGCTGGGATTCGTTGCTATAGCGCTGATGTTGAATTGGGCTCAGTTTATTGCCGGGGCCAGCATTTATTTGCTGTTCGTTGTCGCACACAACGCTTTAGCGTTAACCTTGGGTTGGGCTTCAGCGCGCACATTGGGCCTACCGAAAGCAGACCGTCGTGCGGTGAGTCTCGAAGTAGGTTTGCAGAATTCGGGGCTCGGGTTAGGCATTATCTTCACCTATTTTGCTGCACAAACAGACATGGCGATTATTGCTGCGGCTTGGGGAATTTGGCATCTCATTTCAGGTCTCAGTTTAACGTTCTTCTGGCAATGGCTGGATAGACGACAACTGAACTCTGCAGGGACAGTAGCGAAATGACTATGAATATCCTGATTACTGGAAGTGAGGGCTACATCGGTCAAGCCTGCATCGCGCGTTTACTCCCGCATCATAAAGTCGTCGGTATCGATATACGTCCTCCGACCACACAGGCCTACCCCTATTTTCAGGAAGATATCCGCTCTCCGGCACTGGCGGCTATCCTACAACAACATGAGATTACCCACGTGGTGCACTTAGCCAGCGTGATGCAAGCCAGTGATGATCGTCAACGTGATTACGATATTGATGTGAATGGCACGCAAAATGTGGTCGACGCCTGCCTACAAGCCAATGTGCAACATTTAACGGTCACGAGCAGTGGCGCAGCGTACGGTTATCATGCCAATAACCCTAAATGGTTGAGCGAATCGGATCCTCTGCGTGGCAATAAAAGCTTTGCGTACAGCTATCATAAACGCTTGATTGAGGAGATGCTGGCCGATTACCGGCTCGAACAGCCGCAGTTAAAACAGTTGGTGCTGCGCCCTGGTACTATTCTTGGCGCCACTACAAATAATCAAATCACGGACTTATTTGCCAAACGCCGCTTATTGGCTATCAAGGGCTCTGAGTCGCCATTTGTGTTTATCTGGGACCAAGATGTCGTCAACATCATTCACGACGGCGTAACAGCCAGTAAAGAAGGTCAATTTAATCTCGCTGGTGATGGTGCGATGACCATCACTGATATTGCGGAAGCACTCAACAAACCTTTGCTCACACTGCCCCCGTGGCTGCTCAAATTTGCCTTACGGTTGGGGCACAAAGTCGGCCTTACCCAATACAGCGCCGAGCAAATTGACTTCCTGCGCTACCGTCCAGTGCTGGCAAATCGGGCGTTGAAAGAGGTATTTGGATACACGCCCAAAAAAACGTCGCGTGAAGTCTTTGCCTTTTTCGTCGCGCAGAACCCAGAGTACCGAGCATGAAATCATCTCCAGCGAAACCTATTGCGGTAATAACGGGGGCAGCCTCTGGTATCGGGTTAGCGCTCTCACACCATTTACGCGCTGATTACCAGTTGCTGTTAGTCGATGTGAACGCTACCGCGTTGCAGCACCAATTCAATGACTGGGATGATGTCAAAGTCTATGCCATGGACTTAACGAACAGCGCCGAGGTTGCTGCGTGGTTGACTTCCCAACTGAATGAATTAGATGGGTTAGATTTGCTGGTTAACAACGCAGGAATTACCCATCGCTCGTTGGCTGCCGCCACAAAAATAGACGTTATCGAGCGGGTCATGGCTGTCAATTACCTTGCGCCTGTGCAACTGACTCAAGGTTTGCTTCCATTATTGCAGAAACGTAGCGGTAAAATCGTCAATATGGGCTCGATGGCAGGTTGGATGCCAGTTCTTGGTCGAGCGGGTTATTGCGCAGCAAAATCAGCGTTATCTCAATACTTTGAAACGTTACGTGCAGAGCTTGCTGATACTGGCGTTACTCTATTAATGATCTATCCAAGTTTTATCGATACCCCTATCGAAAACCATGCTCTCGATGGGCAAGGTTCTATCGCTCAGCACCCACGCTCTATGGTTGGTAAAATGCGTAGTACCGAGTGGATGGCGCAACGTATTGTGCGTGCTATTCGCAGCAATCGGCAACGCTTATTCCCCGATCGATTTACCTATTTCGCAAGTCTACTTTATCGCATCGCACCGAGTTTCTATTTGAGCCTGATGCGCCGGCGCTTACGCAGTGAACTGGACCACAATCATTAAACACCGATATCCTCGTTCCATAATTCTGGGCGCGCTGCGATAAAGTCTTTCATCAGTTGAATACACTCCGCATCTTGCCTGACTTCAACTTCAATTCCGGCATCTCGTAAACGCTGTTCGGCGCCCATAAACGTTTGATTTTCACCAACGATAACTTTGCGGATTCCGTATAGCTCTATCGCACCGGAGCACATGCAACATGGAGACAAAGTGGTGTAGATGACACTATCCCGATACACCTGAGCACTCTGGCGTCCGGCATTTTCGAGAGCATCCATTTCTCCGTGCAAAATGGGACTGCCCTGCTGGACTCGACGGTTGTGTCCGCGACCGATAATCTCATCACGATAGACCAATACCGATCCAATCGGAATTCCACCTTCGGATAAACCTTGCTTTGCCTCGGCTATAGCCGCCTGCATAAACTTGTCGACTTCACTCATGTTGTTCCTCAACTGATAATATCCATCAATCATTTAAGCACAGTTCACGTCAAGTTGGTTGTCCTGTTACAATCAGCTCTCACTCTCCATAACCCGATGGCAATACGCATGCAGATTGAGCACAGCTATGCAGATACCTTTGCAGCGAATCTTGATGCTGAGTTGGTTGCACCTAGCCAGCCCGCAAAAGCTCGTGATCCGCAATGGTTAGCGTTTAACGCAGACTTAGCTACACAGCTGGGAATTCCAGAATCACTGCATGCCACGCAAGCAGGTTTGGAGCTGTACAGCGGAGCGAAATTACCGGACTGGGCTCAGCCCGTGGCTTTAGGCTATGCGGGACATCAATTTGCAAACTTCGTGCCTCGCCTTGGCGATGGTCGAGCACTTCTACTGGCTGAACTTGTGACTGCTGATCAGCAGCGTTTTGATATGCAACTCAAGGGGTCAGGTACAACGCCTTTTTCGCGCGGCGGTGATGGTAAAGCACCACTGGGTCCAGTCATGCGTGAGTTCCTCGTTAGCGAGGCTATGCATGCGCTTGGCGTTCCAACTACTCGTGCTTTAGCTGCGGTCGCAACCGGTGATTGGGTTCAACGCGACGAGGCACAGCCGGGAGCCATCATCACCCGCATTGCAAAAAGCCATTTGCGTATTGGAACTGCACAATTTGTCGCACAACAAATAGCACAGGGAGCTGATGAGTCCTTACGACAAGCCTTTGCCGACTATGTAATTCAGCGCCACTACCCGTTATCAAACGACCGCAAACCCCCGTATCGCGCCTTGCTCCGGCAAATTATTGACCAACAAGCGCACACCGTGGCGCATTGGATGAGTTTGGGTTTTGTGCATGGTGTTATGAATACAGACAATATGACGCTGAGTGGCGAGACTATCGACTACGGTCCCTGTGCGTTTATGGAAAACTACGACCCCAATGCGGTCTTCAGCGCAATCGACCGAGCGGGCCGCTATGCATACAAAAATCAACCCGGCATTGCACTATGGAATTTGGCGCGACTCGCTGAAGCATGGCTACCTTTACTAGCGAAAACCGGAGAATCTCAGGAACAGCTGATTGAATCAGTTACCGAACTGGTGCATGAATTCCCGATTCGCTATGAAGCCTACTACGATCAAAAAATGGCTCTCAAACTTGGGTTGAGAACGCCTTCTAAGGACACTCAAGCCGTAGTCCGCGATTGGCTCGGTATTCTGAATACTAATCAACTAGACTTCACGCTGTCGTTTCGCCGATTAGCTGACGTCCTTGAAATTCAAGATAGTCGTTTTAATCACCTCAATGAATGGAACGACTGGTATCAAAGCTGGCAACAGTTGCTCTCTCGGCAACAAGACTCTGCAACCAGTGTTGTAACTCGTATGCGTCAGCATAATCCTGCTGTCATTCCGCGAAATCATTGGGTGGAGGCGTCTATTCAAGAAACCCTCCGTAGCGGCGAACTCAAAATCTTTAATGAGCTCGCTCAAGTGTTACGCACGCCTTATGATTTTCCGACTGCACTATCTCGCTACGCCGAACCCGCGGCGCCTGAACAACGGGTAACCCGAACCTTTTGCGGAACCTAGAGAATAAGAGACTTGCTAAATAAAGTTTGACTTCACTGTGAATGAGCGTACAGTGGGCGGCGTTGGTTAAGAAACAGCAAGTTAAATCTCCTCTACGTCGCATTACTAGCAGTAAATCTTCGTCCTGTAGCTTTAAATTTCCATTTTTTTACCCGCATGATCCCGTTCATGGCATTGGCTATGGCGGAAAATTTTTCAAAGAATACAGGATATTATTATGTCTACTACAGTAACTGGCGTTGTAAAGTGGTTTAACGAAGCAAAAGGTTTTGGTTTTATCGAGCAACAAGGTGGCGCAGACGTATTTGCTCACTTTAGCGCGATTGCTAGCAGCGGGTTCAAAACCTTAGCTGAAGGTCAACGCGTATCGTTCTCAATCACTCAAGGTCCTAAAGGCCCACAAGCTGAGAACATCGTCGCTCTGTAATTCGCACTCTCTTCGGAGAAACCAAACGAATTCAAAACGATGAAAAAGGCCGTGCATTGCACGGCCTTTTTTTATGTTTAAAGCGAGTGATAAAATCGCACAGAATTTAGCGCAGTAACATATTCAATCAAGGAACGCATGGCCACTATTTACGAAGTCTCAAAATTAGCAGGTGTATCGCTTGCTACCGTATCCCGAGTCATTAACAGTAATGCTCCGGTACGTGAGGCTACGCGTAAGAAAGTAGAGGCTGCTATGGCGGAACTCGGTTATCGTCCGAATTCCGTAGCACAGTCGCTCGCATCGTCCCGCTCAAATAGCATTGGCATTTTAGTGTCCGAGTTGAACGGTCCCTTCTACGGAGTTCTCTTGAGCCGCATTGAGGCCGAGTTTAGAGCTGCTGGCAAGCATGTCATCATCGCAGCAGGCCACAGTAACGAATCATTGGAACGCGAAAGTATCGAATTCCTGCGCAGCCGCAACTGTGATGCCCTCATTCTGCATGTTGAAGCCGTGTCTGATGACTACCTCATTGAATTATCAGGCAAAGGCTGTGCCTTCGTTTTAATTAACCGTTATGTCGAAGATCTAGCAGACCGCTGTATTACGCTGAATAATCATTATGGTGGTTACTTGGCTACCCGTCATATGCTTGAGTTAGGTCATCGCGATATTGCCTATGTCTCTGGCCCCATGTGGAAGCATGATGCCCAAGAGCGCTATAACGGACATCTAGAAGCACTGGCTGAATTTGGCGTAAAGATGAATCCAGCTTTGGTCTATGAAGGTGATTTTCAGGAGACTGGCGGCGAACAAGCGCTTGCTCACTTTCTGCAGCACAACCTTAAATTTACCGCATTAGTTTGCGCCAACGATGAGATGGCCTCCGGTGCAATCACCTCAGCACACGATTTAAAGATAAAGATCCCCGAACAACTGTCAGTCATTGGTTTTGACAATGTTAACTTTGCCCACTATATCTATCCGAAGTTGACGACTATTGATTACCCCATCGGTGATATCGGTCAAATGGCCGCCCGCTGGGTGATTAAAAATGTGTATCAACAACCGAATACAGCAATACAGGAAGTTTTTGAACCGCACGTTGTACAGCGGGATTCTACTCACGCTTGTGGCTAACCAAGCCACAGCACACGAGGACAGCTTATGACAACGCTCACCCACCCCGTCCGCGGCAACGAACGGGTACAAACGCTAGATATTATCCGCGGCTTTGCTCTTTTCGGTATTCTGATGATGAATATCGAATACTTTCAAAAACCTTTGATGGCCATGATGCTTGGTATTGATACCAGCTTGAGTGGGCTCGATTTTGGCGTCGCTCTATTCGTCTTTACCTTTATTCAGGGTAAGTTCTATACCATGTTCTCACTGCTGTTTGGCATGGGCTTCGTCATTTTTCTCGACCGCGCCATGCAAAAAGTCGAACATCCTAAACGACTCTTCTTTAGACGATTATTTGTCCTCAGCTTGTTCGGTGCTGCGCATCTATTCTTTATCTGGGGTGGCGACATTCTTCTGAGTTACGCCATTTGTGGCGTATTTCTGTTGTTGTTTGCCAAAACGAAATCCTCAAGACTCTGGAAATGGGGGGTATTCTTTATTGTCCTACCCATGTTAATGGCATGGTTAGGTGCGTTTGGTATTCAAGCTGCAATGTCTGATCCCGCTCAAGCCGCTGAAATGGCTGCCGAATTCGAAGCGAATGAAGCATCAATGCGAGCAGATATTGTTAAAGGGGCAGCCATTTACGCAACTGGCACCTATTGGGAAATTGTGCAGTGGCGTGCTCACGAGGCTAGCTTTATTTACTTAGGTGGCGGTTTAATCTTCTTCCTGCCAACGTTGTTAGGTACCTTTCTGATTGGTGCTTCATTTGCACGAGCCGGTATTTTTGCATCGGCTTCTGAGCATTTTAGCGCTTATCGGCGCATGGCTATTTTAGGTCTGGTGATTGGTATTCCAACGGCGGTCTATTTTGGCTTATTCGCACGCAATATGAATATGATGATGCCGACCGTCTTTGGCGCACAGATGATGACCATCCAAACCATCGCCAATCTAGCACTGTGTTTAGCTTATATGAGTATCATTGCGCTGGTGGTGCGCAGAGCAGAAGGTCGTAATCAGAAACATTGGCTACACAACCTCGCTCCTGCTGGGCGCATGGCGTTGACCAACTACCTCACCCACTCGATTGTCTTTACCACCGTGTTCTACGGCTATGCCTTCGGCATGTATGGGGAGATTGGACGCGCAGCGGCAACTGGCTTCGCGATTCTGCTCTATTTGGCACAAATTCCGTTTAGTCGCTGGTGGATTGAACGTTTCCACTTTGGCCCTGCTGAGTGGCTATGGCGCACCCTAACCTATGGTAAACGCCAACCCTTCAAACGCAGTGCTTAGGAGCGGCCTTTCTTTGGACGAGAGTTTGGACGAGAGTTTGAATGAGAGTTTGGACGAGAACCAGAACCTTGAGAATTAGCTGGCTTAGCGCCCTTGTGAGAAAGCTTGGCAGCTGATTTTGGGTTCGATTTTTGTCCTTGCGGTGGCCGTGCTTTATTCGCAGGTTTGCGCCGTTGTTGGCAAGCTGGTGCTTCCGATGAAGAATGGGCAATGGATTCCATCAGTTCGCTCAGTTCCGCTTCGGTCAAGTCACGCCAATGGCCAACGGGCAAGCCGCTCAAGCGAATATTCATAATTCGTACCCGCTCGAGTTTGCGTACATCGTATCCGAAATACTCGCACATCCGTCGGATTTGCCGATTTAACCCCTCAATCAAGGTAATACGGAACACATTGTGTTTCACCTGTGAGACTTTACAGCGCTTGGTACGTGTACCTAGTATTGGCACTCCGTTCGCCATCCCGTGCAGGAAATCTTGAGTAATGGGTTTATCCACCGTTACCACGTATTCTTTTTCGTGTTGATTCCCTGCTCGCAGAATCTTATTCACTAAGTCGCCATTACTCGTCAGGAAAATAAGACCTTGTGAATCTTTGTCGAGTCGACCAATTGGGAAAATACGCGTTTTGTGTCCAACAAAATCTTGGATATTGTCGCGTTCCGCTGAATCCGTCGTACTCACAATCCCGACCGGCTTATTCAACGCAATAAAGACGAACTTCTCTTTGTTCTGAGGCTTGATGAGCCGACCGTTGACTTTCACGGTGTCGCCCGGCCCCACTTTATCCCCCACAACGGCCTTGCGACCGTTGAGGGTGACCATACCTTGCTCGATCAGTCGATCGGTTTCACGGCGTGAGCATAATCCACTCTCGCTAATAAACTTATTGAGACGAACCGATTCACGTTCTTGCATATCAGTCCTGCGGCACTCGCACCCAACCTTCCATTAATACCCGCGCAGAGCGGCTCATAATGGCTTTGGTGACGGTCCACTGTCCGTTGACTTGTTTAGCTACGGCGCCAACTCGCAAAGTACCCGATGGATGCCCAAACACGACCGCTTCCCGATCATCACCACCTGCAGCGAGGTTCACGACCGTACCAGGAACCGCAGCGGCGGTGCCTATTGCAACCGCGGCAGTGCCCATCATGGCATGGTGTAACTTACCCATCGACATAGCGCGAACCAGCACATCAATATCACTCGCTTTCACTGGTTTACCGCTCGACGAGACATAATCGGCTGGCGGCGCTACAAACGCGATTTTGGGCGTATGCTGACGTGAGGCTGCTTCTTCGATGTCATTAATCAAGCCCATTCTAAGCGCACCATAGGCTCGTAATGCTTCAAACTTCAGTAATGCTTTGGCATCTTCATTGATTGCACCTTGCAATTCCGTGCCGGTGTAACCAATATCTGCAGCATTCACAAAGATTGTCGGAATGCCGGCGTTAATAAAAGTAGCTTGAATAGTGCCGAAATTGGGTACTTCGAAACTGTCGACCACATTCCCGGTTGGGAACATCGCGCCGCCCTCACCATCTTCGTCCGACGCCGGATCCATAAATTCAATTTGTACTTCAGCCGCCGGAAAGGTTACGCCATCGAGCTCAAAATCACCGGTTTCTTGTACGGCGCCATTGGTGATAGGCACATGCGCAACAATAGTCTTCTGAATATTGGCCTGCCAAATTCGCACTACCGCAGTACCATTTTCAGGGATGCGCGAAGCATCCACTAAGCCATTGGTAATAGCGAATGAACCTACGGCAGCGGTTAAATTGCCACAGTTACCACTCCAATCAATAAAAGGCTTATCAATGGAAACTTGTCCAAATAAGTAGTCGACGTCATGGTTGGCTTTGTCGCTACGCGACAAAATGACCGTTTTACTCGTGCTCGAAGTCGCGCCGCCCATGCCGTCTGTGTGTTTGGCATAAGGATCTGGACTGCCAATCACTCGCAACAGTAACCGATCACGCTCTACGCCCGGTTTTTGAGCGAACGCAGGTAAGTCATCAAGCTTGAAAAAAACACCTTTTGAAGTCCCGCCACGCATGTACGTGGCGGGGATCTTTAATTGTGGTGCAAACGCCATATTAACGCGCCTCACTTTCTAAAAAGTCTTGAGCGAATCGCTGCAAAATACCACCTGCCGAATAGACCGAAACTTCTTCAGCAGTATCGAGACGGCATTTCACCGGCACCTGATCAACATCACCATTTTGACGATGAATCACTAAGGTCATGGTTGCACCTGGCTCAATAGTCCCCTCGACATCAAAAGTCTCGGTCCCATCAATCTGCAAGGTCTTACGCGTTGTACCGGCTTCAAACTCCAGCGGTAACGCTCCCATTCCCAATAAATTGGTGCGGTGGATACGCTCAAAGCCTTCAGCAACAATACATTCCACGCCAGCTAAGCGAACACCCTTAGCGGCCCAGTCACGAGACGATCCCTGACCATAGTCAGCACCAGCGATGATAATCAATGGCTGTTTACGTTCCATGTAGGTTTCAATCGCTTCCCACATGCGCATGACCTTGCCGTCTGGCTCTACTCGTGCGAGCGAACCTTGAATGACTTCGCCCTGCTCGTTCTTCACCATTTCGTTAAAGACTTTCGGGTTTGCCAAAGTCGCGCGTTGTGCGGTTAGATGATCGCCACGGTGTGTTGCGTAACTATTGAAGTCTTCTTCAGGTAATCCCATTTTGGCCAAATATTCACCGGCAGCACTATCAGCCAGAATGGCATTCGATGGTGATAAATGGTCCGTAGTGATGTTGTCACCAAGGACTGCCAGCGGCCGTAAGCCCTTCAATTGATTCGCCGCAACCATATCGCCTTCCCAATAAGGAGGACGACGGATGTAGGTACTCGTTTCGCGCCACTCGTAGAGTGGGTTGTTCTTTTCGCCATAGTCCACATTTAGAGTGAACATGGGGTCATACACTTCGCGATACTGCTCAGGCTTCACTGCTTGCTTCACAATCGCGTCAATTTCTTCGTCACTTGGCCAAATATCTTTCAGCGTGACGGGGTTGCCATCATGGTCATAGCCCAGGATATCTTTCTCAATATCGAACCGAATGGTGCCCGCAATAGCGTATGCAACCACCAACGGTGGCGACGCTAGAAACGCTTGTTTCGCATACGGATGAATACGGCCATCAAAGTTTCGGTTGCCAGACAACACAGCGACTGAGAATAAATCGCGTTCGATGATTTCTTCCTGAATTTTTGGATCCAGTGCGCCACTCATACCATTACAGGTAGTACACGCAAAACCAACTACACCGAACCCAAGTTCTTCGAGTTCAGGCAATAAGTTAGCGTCTTCCAGATACATTTTAACCGTCTTCGAACCTGGTGCTAGTGACGTTTTCACCCACGGTTTACGCGTTAATCCCAACCGATTAGCATTGCGAGCAATCAGGCCCGAAGCAATCATGTTGCGCGGATTACTGGTGTTGGTACAGCTTGTGATAGCGGCAATAATCACAGCACCATCAGGCATTTTGCCGTCTTCTGGCTGTTCCCAGGCTGCCGCAATACCGCGTGAGCCTAACTCGGACGTCGGCAACATTGCATGTGGATTCGACGGACCGGCCATGGTCATGGTCACTTTGGACAAATCGAAGCGCAAAATACGTTCGTATTTCGCTTTCTTCATGCCATCAGCCCACAACCCTGTGTGCTTCGCGTAGGTCTCGACCAGCGCCACTTGTTTGTCATCCCGCCCGGTGAGCTTCAGATAATCAATGGTTTGATTATCGATATAGAACATCGCGGCGGTTGCACCGTATTCAGGCGTCATATTCGAAATCGTGGCACGGTCACCCACTGACAATGCGTCAGCACCTTCGCCAAAGAATTCCAAGTAAGCGCCAACCACACGCTCTTTGCGCAAGAAATGAGTAATTGCCAACACTAAGTCAGTACCGGTAATGCCAGGTTGCA
>PYVG01000138.1 GCA_003030745.1 Pseudidiomarina aestuarii
CGACTGCCGCGTCAACGGGTTGCGGTGTTCATCCAAAACTTGGCCCTTGTCGACGGCCGCAGCCAATTTTACCGCAGCATTGTGCATCATAGTAAACGCCTGCTTCGAGTCGCCTTTAATCGGTAATGCTAAGAACAACGCAATCCCATCGGTTTGGAAGGTTTCCATATGGTCGATATCAAACGTACCCGGATTGAACATATTCGCCAAGCTAAAGAGCACGGGACCATTGCCTGCGGTATCAACATGACGATGGAAAATATCAAAGTCACCGTATTTGAAGCCGAGTTCAGTCATCTGTTGCAGCAAAATGGCGCCTTCGAAATTGCCCGTCACATGCAAAACTATTACTTCTTCAGGCTCTTCGGTGAGAATTTTTTCGTCCGGCTTACGCTCAACCTTTAAATCCATTTGCGCTTGGCTGGGTTCTGCTGTCATCGAAGGAATTGATTCGGGCAGATCATCAGTTGCCCGCATGGATGGTGGCTCAACCACGTCTTCCTGCGCTCGCACCGGTGCTGCTCCAGTTTCAGTGGACTCGACTGCTGGACTTTCCGATGGCAGCTCTGCTTGAGGTTGTGGCGCAGGTTCAGCCGCTGGCTTCGGCTCTGAAAGGGGCTCGGGAGCAGATTTAGCGGCAGGTTTAGGCTGGCTCTCAGTGCGTTTAATGACACGCACGGCACCAATGCCGTCATCATCAAATCCATCAGCTGATTGACGTTTACGTTCCAGAGCAGCAGCACGGTCAGAATCACGCCGTTCATTTTTGCGAATGGTCCACATGCCATGGCCAATGATGGCAAGAATTAGTATTAAACCTATGACCGTAAACACAATCAAAC
>PYVG01000139.1 GCA_003030745.1 Pseudidiomarina aestuarii
AATCAGCGAAGGCATGGTTCAACAAGCACTCCGTTGGTTAGATCCACGTCCAAAGGATGCTATTCTCGAACTTTATGCTGGCACCGGCAACTTCAGTATTCCGATTGCCGCAACCGGTGCGAAACTCACCGCAGTTGAAGGGGTGGGACGCATGGTTGAGCGCTTGCAAGCGAATCTCACCGAAGCTTTGGGTCAGGGCCATAATGGGACTGCCATACAAGCCGATTTAAATCAGCCTCAGATAACGCTACCCGCTGCCGAGCCACGCTACACAAAGGCATTACTAGATCCTGCACGGAGTGGAGCTCAACATGCCGTTGCCATGTTGGCGAAGCGAGAAATACCTCGTATTATTTATGTTTCTTGTGCGCCAGATACGCTAGCGCGTGATGCAGGTTACTTGCATGAGCATGGTTATCGCATCAAGCAGGCACAAGTGGTTGACATGTTTCCGCAGACCCATCACATTGAGACTATCGTTTGGTTTGAACGGGAGTCGTAACCGTGGTGTTGGTCAGAAGTACCCATGTCGATAAGCCGCAGCAACATGGGAATTGGTTAGCTGCAGTGCCTGCTAGTGCGCGCGCAGAAGCCATCAAAGCGCATTCGGATTGGCTCACCCAACACTGTAAAAAGCGACCTGGCTTGCTCTTAAAAGGGCAGGAGATGGTGGAAATATTAGGCACATTGAATCTTGATCATGATTCATTGGTAGCCGCCCTGTTTGAACCGGCATTAGAAGCCGGTGTCATTCAATTAGAAGCAGTTGAAGAGCAAACCAGCGGGCCTATCGTCCACTTGATCCAAGCCGTTCAGCAAATGCAGACCATTAGTGAG
>PYVG01000140.1 GCA_003030745.1 Pseudidiomarina aestuarii
GCCGCCTGCAGCAACACCTGCAGCCCTGAAGTCACAGGCGAAACCTCAGCGGCAATTAACTACCGCAGTGTTCAGGTAGTCGAACGAGCTCCGGCCGACGCTGAGGAAGTTGCGAAACTATCCACCAACTATGCAATGGCAATTCGCAGCAGCACTGACGAAAAGCTCGAAGATGCAATTGAACGCTTGCGTCTACAAGCCGCTAACCTCGGCGCTAATATTCTCGTCATCAACGAAATTAAAGATCGACGCACCAGTGGTACCATCATTGCCGGCGCCATGGACGGTCAAGTCAACAGCGCAGTGCCAGCGGCACCGTACCAAGAAGTGTTCGCGACCGCCTACCGCTCAAAAGACTAAAGTCGTTACTGGCTACTGGCTATTAGTTACTAGTAGCCAGCAGCGTTATTTAAATTCGCGGATGTGGAACCAGAGGTTGAAGGCCCACTTAATGCCTTTGACCACTGGTGTACCTGCGTGCAGGCTTTGCTTGTGGATATCTGTTGTGCCTTTGTAGACGTTGTCGAAAATCAGCAGCCGCCCTGTTTTTGGCACCACGTTAATATTCAGATGAGGAAAGGCCGTAGAGCCACCTGCTTCTACATCGTTTAAGTAGCCCAACACAGTAACGAGGCGCTGACCACCTCGCGCAGTACAACGTTGTCCGCGTTCGGTGCTGAGATCGTAGGCATCGAAATGCGCACGATATTCTTGGGTCGGTCCGTAACGAATAACCTGGAATGACTCGGCGTGACTGACGGGCATCGCAATAAACTTGGCAACGCGGTCAGCTAAATTAGACGTGATAATGCTCTTATCATGTTTGACCCAG
>PYVG01000141.1 GCA_003030745.1 Pseudidiomarina aestuarii
AACCCATCATCAACGTTTCATGTTTACCTGACTCGGTAAGGACGCCGACTTTCATCGCATCCGAGTACTTTTTACCCAGTTGGAAAATATGCCCGACCTCAATGCCGCGTTTAATCGACAAAGTACCACGGCCATCGGGGCTTGGATCGCCCTCCACGACATTCCGCAAATCGGCGACTTCGGGTAATGCACAATCGCGTTCCCAGTTGATATTAAAGTGATGGAAGCCATCTTCATTCGCACCCGCACTAAAATCAGCGAGTATCGCGACGGAGCGGTCGATTACCAACGGCATTGGCAGGTTGATCGGACCGAGCGAACCGGGTCCAGCGCCGATAGCTTGGCGAATATCGTCGTCACTGGCGAACTCAAGCGGACTTTTCACCGCAGGTAATTTGCTTGCTTTGATTTCATTTAACTGGTGGTCACCTCGAATCATTAGCGCCACGAGTCCTTTTTCGGCACCTTTGACAATCAGGGTTTTCACGGTTTGTTCAACGGGAACGTTGAACTGTTCGACCAATGCGGCGATGGTTTTGCAATTAGGTGTCGCTACTTTTTCTAGTGCAGCCCCCGGAGCGGGGCGCTCCTGCTGCGGAGCCATGGCTTCTGCTAATTCGACGTTGGCTGCGTAGTCAGATTCGTTTGAAAACGCGATATCGTCTTCGCCTGAAGCGGCTAGCACATGAAATTCATGCGAGGAGCTACCACCAATAGAGCCGGTATCTGCAATGACCGGACGGAAGTCGAGGCCGAGACGCGTGAAGATTTGACAATACGCAGCATGCATACGCTCGTAAGTCTCTTGCAAGCTAGCTTGATCA
>PYVG01000142.1 GCA_003030745.1 Pseudidiomarina aestuarii
TGAGTAGCGGTTAGCACTTCATTCGGAGTGCCGATTTGTATTAATTGACCACGGTCCAGTAACGCCAAGCGGTCGCAGAACATACTTGCATGAGACAAATCATGCAATGCAACCATGACCAATGCGCCTGCGCGTGCGCGCTTCACCAATAACTCCAACAACATCAGTTGATGATACAGATCGAGCCCGGCAGTTGGCTCATCGGCAATCACCAATGGCCCCTGATTCAATAGTGCGCAGGCACAGTGAACTCGACGTTGTTCGCCTCCAGACAAACGTAAAATCGACCGCGAGGCAAACGGTTGCAAATCGAACTCTTGCAGCAACTTTGCAATATTGTCGTGTTGCTGAGCACGTGACCAGCCTAAATTGACGGTTGCTTCATAGAGCAACTCAGTCACTGTTATATCTGCGAATACTGAAGACTGCTGTGGAATATAGGAAACGAGTTGGCGCCGCCGCATGGGCCTTGCATCGATGAGGTTTTCCTCACCCCATAGCACTTGCCCGGTGTGTGGAATCACGCTGCCGACCAATACTTCTAACAAGCTACTTTTACCTGCACCATTCGGGCCGATGATGCCAATCACCTCACCTTCCGCAGCTGTAAATGAAACTGGGTCGAGTCGTTGCGCTACCGCAACCTGGTGAACATTAAGCATGACCAGCCTCACGTGCAGCGAATCGATGCAGTAAGTAGAGGAGGACCGGAGCTCCGAGCAGCGCCGTGATAACACCCAATGGCAGTTCCTGACGAGTAGGAAGCCACATCACTAGGGTATCGACTGCTATTAAACAACTACCGCCCACTGCAGCGCTC
>PYVG01000143.1 GCA_003030745.1 Pseudidiomarina aestuarii
GTCCGCACTTCAGGTGCACGAATTTCTGCAATCTGCTTCAGTTTTTCACGCAGCGCTTTGTTCAGATTGGTCATCTGATCAAAATCATCGACACAAAAGTGATAAATCCACTTCATAACCTGATCGGCACGGAAAGGCTTCTCACCGAGTTCGTGGAAGAACTCACGTAAGCCTGCACGATTCAAATCGAGCAAATTCACTTTCTTATCAACAGCGTTCATAAAAACCTTTTAAAAACCAAAAACGTTATTCGTTGTTCGTCCGTTCGTTGCACTCACTGTTCGTCCGTGCTCCGCACTGTTCGACTTCACTCGCGAAGAGCGAAGCGGACGAACAGCGCAGCGTACGACCAACGAACAACGGTCTTTCAACTTAGCGGGTGCGCGAGCAGAGTTCTTCTTCAGTGAAGAAGTAAGCAATTTCGCGAGCTGCAGATTCTACTGCGTCTGAGCCGTGTACCGCGTTTTCATCGATAGATACAGCATAGTCTGCGCGCAGAGTTCCTGCCAACGCGTCAGCTGGGTTGGTTGCGCCCATGATGTCGCGATGACGACGGACAGCGTTGTCTGCTTCTAATACTTGAACCATTACTGGACCAGAAGTCATGAAGTCAACCAATGCACGGAAGAAAGGACGCTCGTTGTGTTCAGCGTAGAAGCCTTCTGCTTGCTCAGTGCTCAGGTGCAACATTTTGGCTGCAACAATGCGGAATCCAGCCGTTTCAAAACGGTTGTAGATAGCGCCGATCACGTTTTTGGCAACAGCATCAGGTTTGATAATTGAAAAAGTACGTTCTAAAGCCATGAGATTCTCC
>PYVG01000144.1 GCA_003030745.1 Pseudidiomarina aestuarii
CAGTACTGCGAAAAGCTTACGCGTAGACATATTTTTCTCCGATCTATAATTAAAAAGCGTTGTTCGAATTTTCGCCTATTTATACGGGCAATACTATGAAGTCGATCGCAAATAGCTTGCATTCAAGCGTTTTTACAAAAATATTTACAACAAAATATGATTTTTAGCAGCGTAAACTGTTAAGTAAACGTATAGACGCACGTGTTTACTTTCTGTAAATTGTAAATTGTAAAGAGTTCTCGAACTGCTAAACCCCTGATGCTTAGCTTATTTTGCATCAACAAGGAATTTGGAAAGCCATGAACACGGAAAGCGCAAGGCAAGTAACGAATCGGCCACGAAAAATCACATTATTTAATGGGCAGGAAACGTTGTCTGAGTTAGTTATTCCTGTGCAACAATCGAATCGCGACGCAATGCGTGTGATTGAAACTGAACTGGGTCGAACTCCAGTGCTGACCCATGCGATATTCCGTGACCGTAATGGTACCGAATGGATGGTCAGACGAGATATCGGAATCCTCCAAAAACTGCGTATTTTATTGCTTTCCAAGTAGCCTCACCCGAATGCGGATCGTTTTCCGCTGAACAAACACTAGCCACCACAAATTCTCTGTGGTTATACTGACTCGCATAATAACTATAAAAAAAATTTTGCTGAGGACAGATTGGTATGCAGTTGGCCCTAGTTGATCATCAGGTGCGTGCGGTGCTTCACACCATAGTGGCACTAGCTTTAACGATCTCTGGCCTCGCCATATTGGTTTATCGTTTGGGTGAGCCCACTCAACAACTTATTTATCACTCCGTTAG
>PYVG01000145.1 GCA_003030745.1 Pseudidiomarina aestuarii
GCACTCTCGACTATGGTGGTGAACGGCACTCAAGTGAAACTCTATGCTTGGTATGACAATGAATGGGGTTATGCGAACCGCACCGTCGAATTAGCTGCCTTAGTTGGCAACGCTGAGCTAGGTGCCGCTTAAACATGCTCGCAGCCACCCGCCAGCTCTCCGCCCCCGTGCGCCAGTATTTGCTGATCACTGGCAATTACTGGGCGTTCACGCTAACCGATGGTGCCCTGCGGATGCTGGTGGTGCTGTATTTCCATCAGCTCGGTTACAGTCCGCTCAGTATCGCGATGCTATTTTTGTTCTACGAGATTTTTGGCGTCGTCACGAATCTAGTGGGCGGCTGGCTGGGTGCGCGCATTGGTCTGAATCGGACCATGAACATCGGCCTTGGCTTACAACTGATTGCGTTAGCTATGCTGCTCGTTCCTACCCCCGCGTTGACGGTGATTTGGGTCATGGCGGCACAAGCTTTGTCAGGCATTGCCAAAGACTTGAATAAAATGAGCGCCAAAAGTGCCATCAAAACGCTGGTGCCTGCCGACGCGCAAGGCCAACTCTATAAATGGGTAGCGCTACTCACTGGCTCGAAGAATGCGTTAAAAGGTGTCGGCTTTTTCCTCGGCTCTCTGCTGCTCTACACCGTCGGGTTTCAGGGCGCAATTGGCATTATGCTCGGCGCACTCGCGCTGGTGTGGCTGTTTAGCTTGTGGCGCCTCGGTGCCGACCTCGGCAAAGCCAAATTTAAACCGAAGTTCCGTGATATCTGGTCAAAAAGCCGAGCCATTAACCAGTTATCTGCAGCGCGACTGTTCC
>PYVG01000146.1 GCA_003030745.1 Pseudidiomarina aestuarii
AGCCGGAAAATAATGGGTTAGTGTTGTATTCAATCAAACGACTGACCGAATGGCGTAACGCTTTCGATGGAATGGTGCCCCAATGAGTGCAACCACCACCAATGGATTGATGCTTCTCGATCATCAGCACTTTCCGGCCATTTTTGGCAAGTTGCATCGCTGCACCTTCACCACCTGGACCACTGCCGATCACCACCGCATCATATTGTCTCTGCGTTTTTGTCATCGTTTTACTCCCTAACCACGTTATAGTAGCTTATAGTACCAATAACTGATGACAAATCCGATGTTATGGAAGCGGTAACAGCATGGCGCCAAAGCAGATTCCCGAAATTTTAACCCGCCAAGTGGTAGCGCGCAGTCGCTTACTAAAAATTGAAGCTATTGATTTGCGGTTTAGCAACGGCGTGGAACGCCAGTTTGAGCGGATGCAAAGCAGCGGTCGTGGGGCGGTGATGATCGTTCCATTTATTGACGCCGATACGCTCATGCTCGTGCGCGAATATGCAGCGGGATTGCACAACTACCAGCTCGGCTTCCCCAAAGGTTTAATCGACCCCGGCGAAACCCCAGAAGAGGCCGCCAATCGTGAGCTTAAAGAAGAAATTGGGTATGGCGCACGAGAACTCATTCCACTGAAAAGTGTGACTATGGCGCCGCAGTTTTTCTCGGCCACCATGCATATCTTTATCGCTAAAGACCTGTACCCTGAAACTCTCGAAGGGGATGAACCAGAGCCGCTGGAGCAGGTTCCTTGGTTGCTGAGTAAAGCGGATGCGTTGTTGGAACAAGAAGATTTTACCGAAGCGC
>PYVG01000147.1:0-405 GCA_003030745.1 Pseudidiomarina aestuarii
ATAATTATTCGATCCTTTCTTGTTCATCGTTTTGAATTATATCGACTCCTCAGCTAACCACGGGGTCACTCATAAAATCTGAAATCTCGTTGAAAATATAGTGTTATTTCATGGGAGAGGTCACAGTTAATAGACCTATGCCACTTCCTCTCAAGTATCTTATTATTAAATTTCATTATTCTTAATCAGTAAGAATTGATTTAATTAAAAGTTGTTTTGAAATAAGAACTTACTTCACTTTCATATGTAACCATTCGATAGCGGTGTCTATGACAACATCTCGTCCGCTTTGTAAGTCAGCGATCGTTGGTTTTGCATAAATATCGGGAACAATACCTCTATGCTGAACATCTTGACCTGCGTTGTCGAGAACTCTCAACCCGGTAAAGAACACATGCATGCCAT
>PYVG01000147.1:415-809 GCA_003030745.1 Pseudidiomarina aestuarii
CGCTGCTTACATTTCCAATAGCTCCTGCTGTGGTGCTACCAATTACGATTGAGTTCGACAGCTCTTGCCAGGCTAGTACACTAAACTCAGACTGACTAAGCGTCGCTTCATCAACGAGAATAGCGATGCCGCCGAGCGTGATAATAGGCTCGGATGGTTCAATAGTTGGCGTATAGTCGATAAGAACAACGTTACCAGGAGAGTTTGGAGGCACCCGTGCTAACTGCGCGAACGGTAGTGGCTTTTCAGTAAGTCGGCTAGCTAAGTAATAGAGAATCAATTCACTGGGATACCCTCGCACGTCGATAATGAGCTTACCTGACTGCTGAGCTTTTTCGAGGGCTTCGTCAACAGCGTCAAAGTCTACACCCACAACTTTGAGGTAGGTTACGTC
>PYVG01000014.1 GCA_003030745.1 Pseudidiomarina aestuarii
AACCCGCTTCAGTCAGTGTGGTCGCATCAGCCATGGTAAAAGGCACATCGAGGAAACGCGCAAGCGTCTCTGCTAAGTAAGTTTTACCAGAGCCAGTTGGCCCAATCAGCAAAATGTTACTCTTGCCTAACTCAACATTCTCTTTGCCTTTACTGCTGTTATTGTGGAGCCGCTTGTAATGGTTGTACACAGCGACCGCCAGTACCTTTTTCGCCAAATCTTGGCCGATCACATATTCGTCTAAGTGTTCCCGAATTTCCTTAGGCACCGGTAATTGGTCACTTGAGGCTTGTGGCGCGATATTCTGAATTTCTTCATGCAAAATATCGTTGCACAGCTCGACACACTCATCACAAATAAATACGGACGGCCCAGCAATCAGTTTACGAACTTCATGCTGACTCTTGCCACAAAAGGTACAGAATAATGGCTTATCGCCATCGCCTTTGGTTGTGTCCGTCATTCGATTTAGTTTCCTTCTCGCTTGGTCAGAATGCCATCAACTACGCCGTAATCGACAGCCTCTTGAGCACCCATGAAGTAATCACGGTCTGTATCTTTCGCTACTTGCTCGTAATCTTTACCGGTGTTCTCAGCAAGCATGCGGTTTAGTTTTTCTTTGATATCTAAAATTTGTCGCGCATGAATTTCAAAGTCCGATGCTTGACCTTGGAAGCCACCGAGTGGTTGATGAATCATCACCCGCGAATTCGGCAAACAATAGCGTTTACCTTTTTGGCCACCCGCTAACAGGAACGCGCCCATACTAGCGGCCTGCCCCATACAAACCGTGCTTACATCTGGCTTAATGAACTTCATCGTATCATAAATCGCCATACCTGCGGTGACTACGCCACCAGGCGAGTTGATATACAAATAAATATCTTTATCGGGATTATCAGACTCAAGGAACAATAACTGAGCCACAATCAAATTGGCCATATGCTCTTCCACTTGGCCACAACAAAAAATGACACGCTCTTTGAGCAAGCGCGAGTAGATGTCGTACGAACGCTCTCCCTTTGAAGTTTGTTCGACCACCATAGGGACCAAAGCGGCCATTGGTGCAGACGTCAACTCTGACATAATTACAACTCCTGAAATAAAAAATGGCTCGTATAAGATATACGAGCCATTAAACCAAGTTGATCTAGAGCCCGTCAATGTTCTTCGACGGTTCTCGTAAACTTACTTTTGCTTAGGATTCATCAATTCGTCAAATGTTGCTTTCTTCGCCTTCACTTTCGCTTGGCTCAAAACAAATTCAATCGCCTGGTCTTCCAAGGCAACATTGCGAACTTGTTGCATCAATTCTTCGTTGCCTTTGTAGTAAGCAACCACTTCCGCTGGGTCTTCGTAGGCAGAAGCGTTGGTTTCGATAATCTCATCGACCTTCGCAGAATCAACTTTCATCTCGTTACTACGAATCACTTCGCCAAGTAACAAACCAACCTTCACGCGCTCTTTAGCTTGTTCTTCAAACAAGTTTGCAGGCAATTCAGGTAAGTTCGCTTGTTGACCGCCAAAACGCTGCATAGCTTGACGACGCAAGTTGTCAATTTCTTGGTCTACCATTGCTTTCGGAGTATCTACTTCATTCGCTTCAACTAAGCCCTTGAGCACTTGCTCTTTGACTTTGCTACGAACAGTCGTTTTCAACTCACGTTCCATATTCTTGCGAACTTCAGCTTTCAAAGCTTCGATACCGCCTTCTTTCACGCCAAAGAGCGCAACGAAGTCGTCGTTGATTTCTGGTAGCTCACGTTCTTCAACTTTTTTCGCTGTGATCACAAACGACGCAGCTTTCCCTTTCAGGTTTTCAGCGTGGTAATCTTCAGGGACGTGGGTGAGGATGTTGAAAATATCATCCAAAAACTGCTGCAGAAGTGTGACTATGACGTCGAAAAAGCACAGCGTGGCATTGTCTACATTGACGAAATTGACAAAATTTCGCGGAAGTCAGATAACCCTTCTATTACCCGCGATGTGTCGGGTGAAGGGGTGCAACAAGCGCTACTCAAGCTGATCGAAGGTACGGTAGCGGCGGTTCCACCTCAAGGTGGTCGTAAACATCCGCAGCAAGAGTTTGTGCAGGTCGACACCTCGAAAATCTTGTTTATTTGCGGTGGTGCTTTCGCTGGGCTCGATAAAGTTATCGAACAGCGTATCAGCGTTGGCACTGGCATTGGCTTCGGTGCACAAGTGAAAAGCAAGAAATCCGATGGCGAAGGCGCAACCTTAGCGAAAGTCGAACCTGAAGATTTGGTGAAGTACGGTTTGATTCCAGAATTTATCGGTCGTTTGCCGGTACTTGCGACACTGACCGAGCTGGATGAAGACGCGTTAGTGCAAATTCTACGAGAGCCCAAAAACGCATTAACCAAGCAGTACAATGCGTTGTTTGAAATGGAAGACGTGGAATTGGAGTTCCGAGAAGATGCCTTGCGCGCTATTGCTCGCAAAGCCATGCAACGGAAAACCGGTGCACGTGGACTTCGCTCTATCGTGGAAGCGGTATTGTTGGATACTATGTACGAATTACCTTCGCTGAAAAATATTAGCAAGGTAGTGATCGATGAATCCGTCATTAAGGGTGAGTCTGATCCAATCCTGATTTATCAAAATCAAGGTAAAGATAAGCAAGCCGCAGGTGAATAACACCTTCAGTTAGCACAAAAATCATGCAAAAAGGGCCAATAAGGCCCTTTTTTTGTGCAAAACATTGAACTTTAACTGGAGGACCACATATTAAAGAGTAAGATAAGAAAGCATACACAGAGTTACCACCTGGAGAAGTTTATGAGCGAAGAGCGGGTTGAACGCCTGAGTATTCCCGTATTGCCATTGCGAGACGTTGTCGTCTATCCGCATATGGTTATTCCGTTATTTGTTGGTCGTGAGAAATCGATTCGCTGCTTAGAGGCAGCCATGGATGCGGACAAGCAAATATTTTTAGCTGCCCAGAAAGACGCCACTGTGGATGAACCAGAAGCGGACGACATCCACACCATCGGCACCATTGCGACTATTTTACAGCTGTTGAAATTGCCTGATGGCACGGTGAAAGTGTTGGTGGAGGGTGTGCAGCGCGCAGCCATTGATAACTTCGAGCCGTCTCCCGATTACTTCCAAGCACTGGTCCATTATCTCGATTCCGAGCGCATGGACGAGAAAGAAGAAGAGGTGATGATTCGCTCGGCAATCAACCAGTTTGAAGGCTATGTCAAACTGAACAAAAAAATTCCACCAGAAGTGCTCACCTCACTATCTGGGATTGAAGCTGCAGATCGCCTCGCCGATACCATGGCAGCACACATGCCATTGAAGCTGAATGACAAGCAACGAGTGCTGGAAATTACCGATGTACGTGAGCGTCTTGAGTTCTTGATGGCGTTGATGGAAGGCGAGATTGATCTGTTGCAAGTTGAGAAGCGCATTCGTACACGCGTCAAGAAGCAGATGGAGAAAAGTCAGCGCGAGTACTATTTGAATGAGCAAATGAAAGCCATTCAAAAAGAACTGGGCGAAATGGAAGACGGTCCTGACGAATTTGAAGCGCTGCAACAGAAGATTGAAGACGCCAAAATGCCAGAAGAAGCCGAGATGAAAACTCGTGCGGAACTGCAGAAGTTAAAAATGATGTCCCCGATGTCGGCCGAGGCAACGGTGGTTCGCGGTTATATCGACTGGATGGTATCGGTGCCGTGGAAGAAGCGCTCGCGTATTAAGAAAGATTTGGCCGGCGCAGAAAAAATCCTCGATGCGGATCATTACGGTCTTGAGAAAGTAAAAGAACGCATCCTCGAGTATCTTGCGGTGCAACAGCGGACTAGCAAAGTTCGTGGCGCTATTCTTTGCCTAGTGGGGCCTCCCGGTGTCGGTAAAACGTCGTTGGGTCAATCGATAGCGAAGGCGACGGGCCGCAAATATATCCGGATGGCACTCGGTGGCGTTCGTGATGAAGCTGAGATTCGTGGTCACCGTCGTACTTATATAGGTTCGATGCCAGGTAAATTGATTCAGAAAATGGCGAAGGTTGGGGTTCGTAATCCGCTCTTCTTACTCGATGAAATCGATAAGATGGCGTCCGATATGCGTGGCGATCCAGCGTCAGCACTGCTCGAAGTATTAGACCCAGAGCAGAACATCAACTTTAACGACCATTATCTGGAAGTGGATTACGACTTGTCAGATGTCATGTTTGTCGCGACCTCCAACAGTATGAATATTCCGGCACCGTTGCTGGATAGGATGGAAGTGATTCGGTTGTCAGGTTATACCGAGGACGAGAAGTTAAATATCGCGAAGCGCCACTTGCTGCCCAAGCAGATCGAACGCAATGGTTTGAAAGCTAAAGAAATCAATGTAAAAGATGACGCGATTACTGGAATTATTCGATATTACACTCGCGAAGCTGGGGTGCGTAACCTTGAACGTGAAATCTCTCGTCTCTGCCGTAAAGCAGTGAAGAAAATCGTTCTTGATAAACGTGTGAAGCATGTGGAAATCAACGGTGAAAACCTAAGTGATTTCCTTGGTGTGCAGCGCTTTGATTTCGGCAAGGCTGAAGACAACAACCAAGTTGGGCAAGTGACAGGGCTAGCCTGGACTGAAGTGGGGGGTGACTTACTCACCATTGAGGCAACCAACGTTGCAGGTAAAGGAAAAATCACCTCAACCGGCTCGTTAGGGGATGTTATGCAAGAGTCGATTCAAACGGCGTTAACGGTCGTACGGAGTCGCGCCGATAAGCTGGGTATTCCGGACGACTTCCATGAGAAACGTGACATCCACGTGCATGTTCCTGAGGGAGCTACACCGAAGGATGGTCCGAGTGCAGGTATCGCTATGGTGACCTCTTTGGTGTCCTCGTTGACGCAAATACCGGTTCGTGCAGATGTCGCCATGACCGGTGAAATCACCTTGCGTGGTGAAGTGCTGGCTATCGGCGGACTGAAAGAGAAGCTGCTGGCGGCCCATCGCGGTGGTATTAAGCATGTGCTAATTCCGAAAGATAACGAGCGTGATCTCAAGGAAATTAGTGACAATGTGAAGGGTGATTTGAAGATTCAGCCAGTGCAATGGATAGACGAAGTGCTGAAAGTTGCACTCGAACGGACCCCAGAAGCGGTCGTAAAAGCACCTTAAAACGATAAAATGCGGGCTGCGAGGCCGTAATCAGCCTACAGACCGCATTCTTTCGTCAAAAAAATTGTGAAAAAGGGTTCTCAATAGAAATTCTTGTGGTAGCCTAAGGCAAGAGTGATTGGTCAGAACAACATTGGAATTCGTCTGCCACCACACTTGTGTGACTGGTTTGAGTTAAGTAGTCTACTTACCTGTTGCCAACGCTTGAACGGTTTGTTCAAGCTTGTTATAACCTTCGCTGGGCCATTCATATGCAAATGGAACCATGCAAAATCTGATAATAACAATCTAAGGGGATGATACTGTGAACAAGTCTCAGTTAGTTGACAAAATTGCAGAGGGAGCAGAGATTTCTAAAGCTGCTGCTGGACGTGCTTTAGACTCTTTCATCGAAGCAGTAACAGACGCTTTGAAAAAGGGTGAGCAAGTAGCTCTAGTTGGTTTCGGTACTTTCAGCGTTCGTGAGCGTGCTGCTCGCACTGGTCGTAACCCACAAACCGGTCAGACTATTCAAATCGCAGCTGCAAAAGTACCTTCTTTCAAAGCCGGTAAAGCACTGAAAGACTCAGTAAACTAATACCTGCGGAGCGGTAGTTCAGCTGGTTAGAATACCGGCCTGTCACGCCGGGGGTCGCGGGTTCGAGTCCCGTCCGCTCCGCCAGCGAATGTTGAAAATAACCCGAAGCCTCGCTTCGGGTTATTTTTTTAGCGCACAAGCAGGTATAATACCGCGCAATTGTAGAGTTAAATCGAGGTATAACAGAACATGTTGGACAGTATTCGAGAGAGGTCTCAAAGTTTCATCGTGAAAGCCATCTTGGTTTTCTTGGCTTTGACCTTTGCGTTGTTTGGAATTGGTAGCTATGTCACCAATCAACCTGACCCTGCTGTTGCCATTGTCAACGGTGAGGAAATCGCGCAAGCACAATTCGACCGTGAAGTGGAAAATGAGCGGAATCGCCAGCAACAACAATTAGGCGATTTTTATGCAACACTATCCGCCGACCCTGCGTTTAATCAGCGTCTTCGTCAACAGGTTCTGGACCGTCTAATCGACCAGAAATTGGTTGAGCAGTATGCTCAAGACCGCGGCTTGCGTGTGTCGAATGAGCAAGTTAAAACGGCGATTCGTGAGTTTCCAGCTTTCCAAGTGGCCGGGCAATTTGATAACCAAACCTATCGCATGGTACTGGCACAAAATGGTTTTTCCGTCGATGGCTTCGCAGAATTGATGCGTGGCGATATGGCGCGGACTCAGTTACTGGAGTCCATTTTAGAAACGGATTTCGTATTGGCCGATGAAGTGCAGCAAGTACAAGCTCTGGTCAATCAATCGCGCAGCGGCGGTTATCGCGAAATCGCGCTGGCTGATTACCTCGAAACCGTAGAAATTACTGACGAAGATATCGAAACTTGGTATCAGCAAAATCGTGATCGTTTTGCGGTTCCGGAGCAAGTTCGCGTGGAGTTTGTGGCGCTGGAAGCGGGCGCTATTGCTGAAGCGATTGAAATCGATGAGAACCTTGTGCGCGAATGGTATGAAAGTAATCGCTCACAGTACGAAACTGCTTCACGCGCACGTTTTTCACACATCCTGATTGAAGCTGAGGATGGCAATGCTGATGCCCGTGCTGAAGCCGAAGCTTTGCTCGCTGAAATTAACAGTGGTGCTGATTTTGCCGAAGTGGCGAAAGCAAACTCTGACGATGTCTTTTCTGGAGAGCAAGGTGGTGACCTCGACTTTATTGAAGCAGGTACCATGGACCCAGATTTTGAAGCTGCTGCGTTTGCCCTAGAAAATGTTGGCGATGTGAGCGATGTTGTCGAAACATCCTTTGGTTTTCACATCATCAAGCTGACTGATCGCGAAGAAGGCTCAGTGACGCCATTTGAAGAAGTTCGTGATGAAATCGTTAATGATCTACGCGAAGAGCGGGTCAAACAACGCTACTACGAGTTGCAGCAAGGCGTTGCCGAAGCTTCATTCGAAATGCCAGACACACTTCAGCCTGCAGTCGAAGGAACGCAATTAACTGTGCGTACCTCGGATTGGTTTAACCGTGATACCGCACCGTCAGCGCTCAATCATCCTGCTGTATTGCAGCAAGTATTTAATAATGAGTTTATTGCAGAGGGGTTAAACAGCGACTTGATCGAAACCAGTGATACGGAGTCGGTTGTTGTTCGTGTACTTGAACACCGTCCAGCATCTACTCGTGCACTTGATGAAGTACGTGACACGGTTACCACACAATTGCGCCGTGAGCGCGCTCAAGCAGCCGCTACGGAACAAGCAGAAGCCATCGCAGAGCAACTTCGAGCGGGTGAAGCGAGTGTCGAGCTGACCGTTCTTGACGCTGTTGATCGTCGCACCGATGAGCATCCTCGCGCTATCGTGCAGGCTTTGTTTAACATGGCAGCACCGGCTGAAGGTACAACTGCGGTGACGACAGCGACATTAAACAACGGTAACGTTGCTGTGGTGCAATTAAGCCAAGTGATGGCAGGGGAACCTGATGCTGAACTGGCGACTAGTCTGCAAGAGCAACTGGAAACGAGTAATAGTCAACAGCTCTATATGGCCTTTATAGAAGGATTGCGGGCTGAGGCTGAAATTGAGATGGTGCGGAGTAACTAAGTCGTATTCCATCGAATCCAATAAAAAGCCCGCTTTATCATGAGCGGGCTTTTTTGTGTTCGTTTACTTCGTTGGAAATAAGGGGGGTAGTGTAACCGTTGGTTTACTCTTCTTATGTTGGTCACGGACGGCGCCCTGTAACGCACGCCACAGACCTTTCCCTTCCTGCCAAGGGCTAGGAGATGAGCCGAAGCGAGAAGCCAGGAGAAAGTCGATTTGCGCCGTTACTGGGGAGCTATTGAGGTGCTTCTTCAGTCCCAACAACGATGCATCAGCAAGTTTTAAGTCATGTCGCGCCCACTGCTGGAGCGCTTGGATAGCTGCGGCGCCATCATTTTGAGTACAAGCATGCTGAATTTGCTTCCAATACTGATTGCTCGGTGTCGATGGTGAGCTCGTGTCGACAGTATTACGCTGACGACCGCGGTACCAAAAGCCAAACAGGGTCAGTAACCATAACGCAGCAAAGCCACTAGTCAGTGCTATCCAGAGCCAAGGCTGTGACTCGTTTGAAGTCTCCTGCGCCAGATCTGTACTACCGATGCTCGTTGTAGGAGCTGACTTATTCTCGGGGGTAGACGCTGTGGTTTCCGGTGTGACCGGTTGTTGCTGCGGAATATCCGGTTGCAAGCCTGAGCCAGCGACAATGGTGAAGCTTAGCGAGTCGGTTCGCGCTTCCTGACGCTGCCCTGTGGATGTGTTAAACCAAGGAATCACGATTGCTGGAATAGTTAGCTCACCGACTTCACGTGGAATTAACGTTACCGATACGGTCTTCTGCGCAATGACATTGCCATTGCGCACAGCGCTTCCCAATTCAGGTTGCTCTGGATAGGAATTAGCTCCCGACAGCTGCGGTAGCACAAGAGCTGGCAACTGCTCTGGCTTGACACCAATAGCCGTGAGGCGATATTGCAGGGTAGTAGGCTGACCTATGGTTAACTCGCTTGGAAGATCTTCACCGTCGCTGATGTATTCGAGACTCAGGGTAGCCAATTCCGCGGGGAACCATTCTCCCTGCCAATCATTCGGCGCAGGCCGAACACGCAATGGAATATCTTGGGCTGCGGTCGTGACGGGTTGGGTTGAGGAGAATGCCGAAAAGATAGAATTACCACTTTCGGTACTGATTTGTCCTTCAAAGACCGGACCACGAATGGTTTGTTCGCCTGAACGCTGCGGTGTGACGACATAGGTGCGTTGAAAGACCTGATAACGAATACCATCAATCACTTCATAGGTTTCTTCATCTTTGCCAATTTGAACCACATCCGCATCGGTCAACCGTGGTGGAATGATATTACCGCTCTGCAGATTAGCAGCTAAGTACAAGCGCGCAATAATCGTCACTTGCTGTTGAACATAAATTTCCTCGGCACTCACACTGGTGCGAATAAAGGCGAGACGTTCTTCAGCTCCGGCATCGCTGCCAGCTTCGAGCACACGCAATGCAATCGGTTCTGACTGGACAGACTCGATAGTCAGCGCAGGAATCGTCACTTCACCTGCGGTAGTTGGAGCGCGGACGCTTACCGTAAAGGTGGTTTGGCGACTAAAACTGTTATTAATCATGGATGTGCGTCGAGCGGTACGCGTATTCAAGACAGTGAAACTGTCGGGTAGCTGCGTTGCTGCATCGAAACTTGAAGTAGGTACATCATCGTCAACGGTTACGGTGAGAATAAAGCTGTCGCCGGCAATGACCGGGTTTTTATCAACACTCGCAATAACCGTAGTCGGTTCAGCATGCGCGGGCAGCAGGGTACCCAGCACTAACACGGTTAGGCAGAAGAGCATCGCTGCAAGCTTGCTTGGCAAAGCTGCCTCTACATCTATTTGTTGCGCGGTCATGTGCGTTACCACTCTTGTTCTACTCCTCTGGGTAATCGATTCTGTTCGCGGCGCTGAGCTTCGAGCCGCATTTTATTTCGCAGTAATACTGCGGGGTCGTCTTGAATTCGATTCAACCATTGTTCCATCTGTTGCCGCTGTTCTTCAGTTAAGTCACCTTGCGGCAATGCTTCACGAGGTTCGGCCTCAGCTTCCATATCATCAGCCTGTGCCTCTTGTTCTTGAGGTTCAGGCTGCTCTTGTTGCGACTCGTCACTTTCGGACTCGTCAGAGTTTTGTTCCGATTGCTGCTGTTGCTGCTGGTCACTGTCTTGTTGCTCACCTTCAGCTTGCTCAGATTGCTGCTGTTGGTCGCTTTGTTGTGACTGCTGTTCCTCTTGCTGTTCTGCAAGCTTTTTGGCTAACTCGTAATTCTCTTGTGCAGCGTCCCAATCAGGTTGTTGTTGCAGAGCTGCTTGGTAGGCGCCCGCGGCTTCGCCATAACGTTGCAATTGCATTAATGCATTGCCTTGATTGTAGAAACCTGTCGCATCTGTCCGTTGCGAGAAATCGGTTAACGCAGCCGCGTAGTTTCCTGCTCGATAACTCGCTTCACCGCGTTGCCAACTGTCTTCACTGATGGCCTGCGCACGCTCAAATTCACCTTGTTGTAGTGCTTTATCCGCTTGTTGATAGGGGGTTGCAAAGAGTTGCTCATGCCAAGCCAATCCCGTGCTTTCTGGCGTTGACGTCGCCTCAGCCTCTTGAGCATAGACCGGGTTGATCAAGCACAGGCAAATAAGTACCGGCAGCACTTTGGGCAACATGCCTCGGCGAGCGGCGAATAAGGCTGCACCTATAAGAATCAACACTAACCAAGGTCCTTGATCACGCCATTGATCACCGGCTTGATCTTCGGTTTCGCTTCCAGACCGTTCGATGGGCGCTAAATCGGTGAGATAGGTGAGGTCAGCTTGATCATTTCGAATCACCGCAAACCGACCTTGTGTAAGCGAACTGAATCGTTCGAGTTGAGCAGGAATAAGTGTTGGCACAACTACTTGGCCATTGCGATCACGCATTAGGCTGCCATCGGAACGTTGAATAGGGGCACCTTCTTCTGTTCCCACCCCGAGAATGGATACGCGATGGCTACGATTTCGTAAAAACTGAATGATACTTTGCTGGTCGCGTGACTGGATGCCATCGGTCAGCCAATAAATATCACCGTTGGCGTAGCCAGCTTCCGTTAATAAACGATCGGCGAGTTGGAGTGCTGCCAATGGATTACTGCCTTGCTCTGGCATGATTTCAGGACTCAACGCGCGAATTAAATTCGTCAGGTTATTGGCATCAGCAGTCAGTGGGCTGACCACAAATGCATCACCCGCGTAAGCAATGAGACCCACTTCACCGTCTAAGTGTGACTTGACTAAGTCGATGGCCTTAAAGCGCTGTTGTGTGAGTCGGTTGGGCGCAATATCGGTGCTGCGCATCGACATCGACATATCCATGATGACCACTTGACCGGCTTCGAGTTGATAGACCGGTTGTGGGAGCCGCTGCCACGTAGGACCAGCAAGGGCCAACGAGCCAATCAGTGTGCTCAGAACCAGCAACCGGAGCGGCCAATGCCGCTGACGTTCGTGCTGCGGTGGACTTAACCATGCCAGCAAATGGGGTGCTACAACATGTTGCCAACCGCTTTGTTGCCGTTGTTGGCGAAGTAACTGCCAACCGACGACTAACACCGGCAGTATCGCGAGCAGCCACCAGGGGCGAAGGAAATGAAACTCAGCCATGTTGCTCCTCTGATTCTGTGCGGCGTTGCCACTGTGGGAGGCGCAAAATCATCCATGCAAACGTGAGCAACCAAGCGAGCGCCAATGGCCAATGAAAGAGGGCACGTTGAGGCCGTCTGAGCTGCTCATCACCGGCAACGGGTTCATATTGATCCAGCAACGTATAAATTTCCTCGAGTTCAGCGGTACTGCGGGCGCGGAAGTACTCACCACCAGTGGCATCCGCAAAACTGCGCAGCATGTCTTCATCTAAGTCTCGACTTGGATTGACGCGTCGTTGTCCGAAAAATCCTTCGACGATGACTTCTTCCGCACCTACACCAATGGCATAAATTTTGACATCATGAAATTGGGCGAGTTGCAGGGCTTGTTCAGGTGAAACATTGCCGGCTGTATTTTGACCGTCCGTTAACAGAATAAGAATTTTATTCGACTCTTCGTCATCGGCAAAACGCTTCACTGCAAGCGCAACCGCGTCACCAATGGCAGTGCGCTCACCAATGAGTCGCAGCACAGCTTCATCAAGCAACTGCTCAACCGTGCGACGATCGTAGGTCATCGGAGCCTGCACATAAGCGGTATCAGCGAATAAGATGAGACCGAGACGGTCTCCCACACGGCGACTAATGAAGTCCGTTAAAACACTCTTCACCATGGTTAAACGATCAACCTGTTGGCCTTCGATTTCCATGTCGGCAATTTCCATACTGCCGGAGAGATCGACTGCCAGCATCATTTCACGAGCTTCGTTACGCGCGGCAACGGGCTCACCGAGCCAGCGTGGTTGCGCGGCAGCCGCAACAAGAGCGGTCCAGATCAGCGCGGCTATGAATAAAGCCCAGCGTGAAATTTGAGTGCGCTGCATAGTTCCATCTGCGGCAGGAACATAGGACACGCGTAAGACCGACGTGGGCTGCCGAAATTTTGGTAGTAACCACCACAACAGAGCTGGCAGGGGCCAGATGAGGCCAAGCCAAGGCCATGCAAATTCAATCATGACTTTCCTCCTGTTGGAGGCAAGGCGCGCTGCAACCAAAATTGCGCGTAACGTTGGTATTCAACGACTAGATCGGTTGCGGTATCACCAGAGTATTGAGTGCGTTCGAGCTCATCAATGACTGCCTGCCAACGTTGCGCTGCGCGCGCAGGTAATTGTTGCTGCAGGAACTGCCACCAAACTGCTCCTTGCAAACTGGCTACTCGCTCGCGCGGGTAATAAGCCAATAGGGCTTGCTTCAAAAGTGCAGTGACTGTAGCCGGGTCGGTTGCGGTTTGTTGCGCGAGCTCTTTGAGCGCAAGCCGCTGCATACGTCGTTGGCGCCAACGGCGAATCAGTAGCCAAACGGAAATGATGAGCAGAATAAGCGTGAGTGCACCCACCACATACCAACCGGGTGCTAAAGGCCACCAGGATGCCGCCGGCGCACTGACAATATCATTCATATCAGCGAGCGCTTCGTTGGCCGCAGGAGTATCCAGTAACATCATCGCATCACCTCAGCCCATTGTTGCTCCAGCGCTTGACCGGCATCGACGCGTTGTGGTCTGACTCCCAACTGCTGAAAATGTTGCTGCAGTTCCGCTTGTTTCGTCTGCATGGCTTCTAAGTAGGCGTTGCGCTGTTGGGTATCCATCACCAATGGTGACTGCTGCCCATCGGTAATCGCCAATGGATTGGACGCCGCAGGAAGTGGCATGTCTAACTCAAAAGGGTCGGTTAATTGATAGGCATGCAATTGGCAGTGACGACGAATCGCTAATAAACGATCGAAAGTATCATTACTGGCAGTGAGCCAGTCGCTGATGCAATGCACAATAGTTCCGGGGCGCGCCACTTGCTGCGTGCGCTGAATGAGATCGTCCAACGTTTGCGTTGCCTGCGTAGGCGAGTCATTACTGCGATGTTGCTGTTCGACTAATGCTTGCACCAGTCGCATCATGCCATGCTGCCGCCCTTGCGGCCGCACCTCACGGTGGTCTTGGCCGGAACTAATCAAGCCACCAATGCGGTCATTGCGACTGATAGCGAGCCAACCTAAGGCTGCAGCTAAGTGGCATGCCTGTACCGATTTAACGAGTAATTGCGTGCCAAATTGTAAAGTAGGGCCTAAGTCGACAATCACCATGACTGGGCGCTCACGTTCTTCTCGATACAGTTTAGTATGGGGCGTGCCAGTTCGTGCTGTTACTCGCCAGTCGATTGAACGCACATCGTCGCCGGCTTGGTAATGCCGTACTTCATCAAACTCCATGCCTCGATCTTTGTGCTTGCTGAGGATGGCGCCAGTTTGTGATTTGGGTGGTTGCAGACGCTGATGGCGCTGAAAGGCCGCTACCTTATTGCGGTAATACATAAGCTCAGCACTCGTGACACGGATGCCATTCGAGTGCATTACGTCTAACCAATGCGTACTGCTTGTCTGCATAGTCACTGCCATGATAACGCTAAGGTGCGGGAACGAGACTCAAAATGTTCTGGAGTACTGCGTCTGCGGTAATACCATCAGCCTCGGCTTGATAACTCAAAATAATTCGGTGGCGCAGTACATTCGGGAATACCGCTTGAACATCTTCTGGGGTCACAAAATCGCGACCATCCAACCATGCTCGAGCTCGCGCACATCGGTCCAAGGCAATCGTTGCGCGGGGACTGGCGCCATAACTCAACCAACGGCCCAAGTCGTCGCTATAAGCTGCTGCAGTTCGCGTCGCGATGACCAGTTGTACCAAATAGTTTTCGACCGCTTCATCCATGTAGATTTCGAGCACTGCTTTGCGCGCAGCAAACAGGTCAGCTTGCTTGAGCGGTTGTAGCATTACTTCGGAACCATGCAATTCTTCACCACGTGTCAGACGCAGAATATCCAGTTCAGTTGCCGCATTGGGATAATCGATATTAATGTGCATCAAGAAACGGTCGAGCTGCGCTTCCGGGAGCGGATACGTACCTTCTTGCTCTAATGGGTTTTGAGTAGCGAGTACCATAAAAAGTTCTGGTAATGGATAGGACTTCTGGCCGACGGTAATTTGCCGTTCCGCCATAGCCTCTAACAACGCCGACTGCACTTTTGCAGGGGCGCGGTTAATTTCATCTGCCAAAATAACATGATGAAACAGTGGGCCCCGCTGAAATTCAAAGGTACCTTGCTCTGGCCGGAAAATATCCGTACCGGTTAAATCGGCAGGGAGTAGGTCGGGCGTGAACTGGACCCGATGAAAGCTGCCTTCAATACCTTGTGCCAATGCGTTGACGGCACGAGTTTTAGCAAGACCCGGCGGGCCCTCAACTAGCAAGTGTCCGTCGGCAAGCACAGCAATTAGCAGACTTTCGGTAAATTCGGCTTGGCCCAGTACCTGACTATTCAAGTAAGTACGAAGCGCTTGAAACTGTTCAGCGGCCATGGTGGTCCTCTATGTACATCGGATGAACTCAAAAAAGCGGTGTATACTCTACTTAGGCACTTTACCTAAAACAACGGTTTAATTCTCGCCAGTAACCCGTTAAAATTTGTAACTAGCTATGAGGTCAGACCAGATTGATGGCCCACTTCTTTTTTGGATGAGGACAATTGAATGTCAGCACGTCAGCAATTAACCACACCAGCGGGTGAGCGTATCGCTATTGTCGCCGGATTGCGAACTCCGTTTGCAAAACAGGCAACTTATTTTCATGGCGTTCCAGCACTCGACCTTGGCAAGCTTGTTGTGCAAGAGCTATTGAATCGATTTAGCTTGGATCCGCGAGAAGTGGAGCAATTGGTGTTCGGACAAGTGGTACAAATGCCCTCAGCACCGAATATTGCTCGAGAAATTGTTCTCGGCACTAGTTTACCTGTGAGCACTGATGCTTACAGCGTGTCCCGAGCTTGTGCAACCAGTTTCCAAGCTACCGCCAATATTATCGAAAGTATGGTTTCGGGCACTATTGAGGTCGGTATTGCTGGCGGAGCCGATTCGTCGTCGGTGTTGCCGATTGGCGTATCACGGACTTTGGCTCACGCATTGGTTGATTTGAATAAAGCGCGTTCTTTAGGACAGCGCTTAGCGATTTTGAAACGCCTGCGGTTTAAGGACTTAATGCCGGTTCCACCCGCTATTGCTGAATACAGCACTGGGCTGACCATGGGACAAACCGCGGAGCAAATGGCGAAATCTCATGGCATTAGCCGCGCTGATCAAGATGCCTTAGCACACCGTTCGCATACCAAAGCCCACGACGCATGGGAAGCAGGGGTACTCGCTGATGAAGTGATGACGGCTTATGCCGAACCTTATAAAGATTTCCTCGGCCGCGACAACACCATCCGTAGTGATAGTAAACTCGACAGCTACGCCAAGTTAAAGCCGGTCTTTGACCGCAAGCATGGCTCAGTCACAGCAGCCAACAGCACGCCGTTAACAGACGGTGCTGCAGCGGTGTTATTGATGACCGAAAGCAAGGCAAAAGCGCTCGGCTACTCGATTCTCGGCTATGTGCGTAGTTACGCATTCAGCGCTATTGATGTGTGGGAAGATATGTTGATGGGCCCCTCTTATGCGACACCGATTGCACTAGAGCGCGCTGGCATGAAATTGAGTGACTTAGATTTGATTGATATGCATGAGGCATTTGCAGCACAAACGCTCGCGAACGTGAAAATGTTTGCGAGTAAGAAGTTTGCTGAAGATAAGTTAGGACGGAGTGAAGCCATTGGTGAAATCGATATGGACAAGTTTAACGTCCTCGGTGGTTCTATTGCCTACGGTCATCCATTTGCTGCCACGGGCGCTCGTATGATCACACAAACGCTCCACGAATTACGCCGACGTGGCGGAGGCACCGCATTAACGACAGCATGTGCTGCCGGTGGCTTGGGTGCAGCAATGATTTTGGAGAGCAACTAATGAGCGAAGTAGCAACAACAACCAAAGCATTTCAATTAGAAGTTCGTGACGATCAAGTCGCTGTGATTCGCATCGATGTTCCGGGCGAGTCTATGAACACGTTGAAGGCCACTTTTGCTGAAGAAGTTGCCGAGGTTCTGAATCAGTTGGAGGCGAATTCCGACATCAAAGGTGTAGTAGTAATCAGCGATAAGCCGGGCTCATTTGTTGCGGGCGCGGATATCAGCATGATTGATGACTGCGAAACTGCGGCAGATACCGAGAGTCTCGCGCGTCAAGGACAAGCGATGTTTGATCGCATCGAGCAGCTCAAAGTCCCCGTTGTCGCAGCTATTGATGGTGCTTGTTTGGGTGGCGGTCTGGAACTTGCTTTAGCCTGTCATTATCGAATCACGACCGAAGACAAAACGGTCATTGGTTTACCGGAAGTACAGCTCGGTTTGTTACCTGGATCAGGTGGTACTCAGCGTTTACCGCGTTTGATTGGCATGCAAAAGTCGTTGCCATTAATTCTGACCGGAAAACAACTACGTCCGAAACAAGCACTCAAACTTGGAATTATTGATGAGATTGTTCCCCGTAGCATTTTACTCGAAGCCGCTGTGAAAAAGGCTTTGAGTAGTAAAGCTCGGGTTCGCAAAGTGAAGCACTCATTACTGAACAAAGCATTGGAAGGTACCGGTGTAGGTCGTGGCATTATTATTAGCAAGGCGCGCGAACAAGCTCAGGCCAAAGCACATGGGAATTACCCAGCTATAGACGCCATTATCGATACCATTGCTTATGGCTTAAACGAGGGTTTTCAGGCGGGGCTGCAGTATGAGGCGCGCCGTTTCGGTGAACTCGCCATGACGCCGGAATCGAAGCAGTTACGCGGCATCTTTTTTGCGACCACCGCCATGAAGAAAGAATCGGGCGCTGGTGACGTGAAACCACGCAAGGTCGAGCGTGTCGGCGTGCTCGGTGGCGGATTGATGGGTGGTGGCATCGCTTATGTTACTGCAGTGAAGGCTGGTATTCCGGCTCGCATTAAAGACATTGCAGAGCAGGGTATTGTGCACGCGTTACGCTATAGCTATGACCTACTGAAGACGAAGGTGAAGCGGAAGCAGATCCGCCGATCTGAGTTAGAGAAAACCATGCTTAGACTCAGTGGTAGCTTGGATTATAGCGGCTTTGATCGAACCGATGTGGTGATTGAAGCGGTGTTTGAAGACTTGAGTTTGAAGCAAAAAATGGTGGCAGACATCGAAACCGTCGCCCCTGAACATTGCATTTTTGCAACGAACACGTCGAGTTTGCCAATCACTAAAATAGCAGAGGGTGCGAAGCGTCCAGAGCAAGTGGTCGGGCTGCATTATTTCTCACCAGTTGATAAAATGCCATTGGCTGAGATTATCACGCACGCGGGCACTTCTGCGGACACTATTGCAACTGTGGTGGCCTTGGCGAAGAAGCAAGGTAAAACGCCGATTGTCGTTAAAGATGGTGCTGGATTCTACGTGAACCGTATTTTGGCTCCGTACATGAATGAATCGGCGCGGATGGCACTGGCAGGCGAGCCTATCGATAGCATCGATAAAGCCTTGGTGAAGTTCGGCTTCCCAGTCGGCCCACTGAAATTGATGGATGAGGTAGGTATTGATGTGGCCGCGAAAGTAGCGCCGATCATGGAATCTGAATTGGGTGACCGATTTGCAGCGCCTGCGGCATTTAGCAAGCTGCTTGATGATGATCGCAAAGGCAAGAAGAACAAAAAAGGTTTTTACAGCTATTCGGGTAAAAAGCCGGGTAAACAGGTCGATGAATCGGTCTATACATTACTCGGAATCAAGCCAGATGCGAAAATTAATCCAGCAGAAATTGCGCAACGTGCGGTTATGTTGATGCTGAACGAAGCGGCTTACTGTTTAGCTGAAGATATTATTCGTAGTCCACGTGACGGTGATATTGGTGCCATATTTGGCATTGGCTTTCCGCCATTCCGCGGCGGACCTTTCCGCTATATGGATGCACTCGGTATCGCAACGGTCGTGAAGCGTCTACGTCAGTATGAAGAAGAATTTGGTGAGCGATTCCAGCCTTCACCATTGTTGGTCGAAATGGCTGAAAACGGTCAAACTTTTTACGGTAAGGAAACCCACTCTTAACGAATGAATGAGGTGAATAAACGTGATTATTGCGCTGTGTAGTTTGTTGTCTGCGCTGGGTTTATATATTCAAGCTCTAAAGAATGGTATGGGTGCTAAGCGTTGGGGGCTGCTCGGATTATGTTTCGGGCCGCTCATGGTGCCCATGTTTGTCAGTCATAAACGCATGACATTGATACGTACCCTTGGCCGTCATGATGTGTTGTGGCAATGCCGTTGAAGGAACGATTTTAGTTGAGTAATACATGCGCCGGTTTCTTAACCGGCGTTTTTATATGCGCAAGAAATTGCTCACGCTTCAGAGGTTGAGCGAACAAGAACCCTTGCGCAAACTCACAGTTGAGATGATGCAGAGTGGAAGCTTGTGCAGCATTGACGACGCCCTCAGCAACAACGTCGAGTCCTAGATTGTGGGCCATCGCGACAATCGAGGCGACCATATTCCGATCGCGATCAGCGCCATTGATGTCATCAATAAATGCTTTGTCGATTTTCAATGTTTGAATAGGGAAGCGTTTTAAATAGGCTAACGATGAATAGCCAGTTCCGAAGTCGTCCAATGCCAAGTGAATTCCGCAGAAATGTAGTTCGGTCATAATCTGTATGGCGCGCTCTGGATCTTCCATGACTACACCTTCGGTGATCTCGAGTTCCAGACACTTCGGATCTAAGCCTTCCTCATCCAAAATATTCATGATGCGTTGAGTTAAGTCAGGTTGCAGGAATTGCTTGGCCGATAGGTTAACCGCAACGCGCCCCTCTACAGCACCCGAGGCAACCCATTCACGCATGTCACGGCAGGTTTGTCGTAATACGCGCTCACCCACGTCAATAATGAGCCCAGTTTCTTCTGCCAGTGGAATGAACTCAGCGGGACTAATAATACCAACACCCGGAATATCGAGCCGTACTAGCGCTTCGAGCCCAACAAACTGATGTGTTTTTAAACTGACTTTCGGTTGGTAATGAACCTGCAAATGATTATTGCGGAGTGCTTGTCGCAACTGGTTTTCAAGTTGTAGGCGACGAACTGCATTTTTGTTCATCGATTCATTGAAGAATTGATAGCCATTACCGCCGCGACTCTTGGCGTGATACATCGCGGTATCTGCATTTTGCAGTAACTCTTGTGACGATTGACCATCGTTCGGGTAGACCACAATACCGATAGAGCTACTGACGACAATATCATGACCACTGATGTGGAACGGGTGACTCAGCGCTTCCAATACTTGATTCGCTGCTTCAGTGATATCGTGTAGGTCAGTGGTATCTTCAAGAATCAAGGTGAACTCATCGCCGCCCAGTCGATAAAACGTGTCTTGTGCGCGTCCAATTTCACCCACTCTTTCTGCAACCTGCATGAGCAGATGATCGCCGACCTCATGGCCGAGTGAGTCATTAATCTTTTTAAAATCATCGAGGTCAAAAATCAGCAGCGCATGGGCGATACGTTTCCGTACTAGATTCGAATGACTAACCTGAAAGTAGGAACGATTGGGTAATCCCGTAAGCGTGTCGGTGTTGGACAAGCGGCGGAGTTCGCGTTCGGCATTCTTACGTTCGGTGATATCAGAGAATGTCGCTACATACTGCGCAATTTGACCGCTGTCATCCGTAATCGCATCGAGCGTTAGCTCCATTTGATAGGTGGTGCCATCTTTGCGTAAGTCTTCGATTTCACCATGCCAACTCCCATGTTGCTGCACCACACGTTTGATTTGCGCGAGATATTCAGGGTTGTAGAGCGACAAATGCAGTGGTTTGTTGAGCATGTCGGCACGGCTATAACCGGTGATCTTGGTGAAACTTTGGTTGGTTTCGATCAATTTAAACTGGCTGTCATAAATACAGACGCCATCTGAAATATTGGTAATCGATGTTGCCAGCATTTTTAGGCGTTCTTCGGCGGCAACGAGCGGAGTGATATCTTTTAAAGTCCCAGTCATCCGAATGGGTAGTTGATGCTCGTCACGCGCAACAATTTTGCCGCGGTCGAGCACCCAAATCCAACCATCGTCACTGCTTACCCGGTAGGTGACCTCAAAGGTATCTATCTTTCCATCTAAGTAGTCTCGGAGTTGCTGTTGGACGCGCTTCAAATCGAGTGGATGAATATTGGAAGTTGGACTGCGCTCGCCAGCTCTGAGTCGATCCTGCGGGAATTCAGACAAATGTCGCCAGGTATTGTGCCGATGAATGGCTTGCTCAGGAATATGCCAATCCCATAGCTGATCGCCACTACCCCAAAGACTCAGCTTGAGCCGCTCTTCACTGTCGCGTAATTGAACGAGTGTCCTGCGTTTGGCGCGAACTAACAAGGACAGGCCAAACAAAATGCAGCAACTTAAGAGGGCATACAAGGTAATGGCCCATGGTGATAACCATGTGGGAACCGCTACATCTAACTTGATGGTTCGTCTGCCTTGCCAAGTTTTGCCATCAATGGAGGCTTCAACAATGAACTGATGCTCGCCAAAGGGTAGGTTAGTATAGGTTGCACGGCGAAATTCAGCGTCTGTAATCACCCAATCACGGTCCACATCTTCGAGTTGATAACGATAGAACAACCGCTGTGGTTGCGGTGCATAGGGTGCACCAAATTCAATAGTAAAAGGCGAATCAATCGTTGGAATAAAGAGGACTTCGGAATTGTACAGTTGCGGACGATTACGACCGTCTAACTGCTGCGCACTGACGGGTTGATTCGCCATTCTCAGAGTAATGAGCTCAACCTGCCAGTCAGAATAGGACGCGACAGACTGTGCTGAAGTACCACCCGCTGTTAAAAGCAGGCTGCACCACATGATGACCTGAAGTAGTGGCGTTCGACGCACGCTATCCCTCGAGTGAAAGGCTGCTTTTCTACTGCGCAGCTCTTCTATTTGTTATGTGTTGCTTAAGTTAAACAATTCAGCTGTCGGTGTCAAAGTTCTTCGGCATTGTGCTGATTAGCAGCTGTTGCTCTTCATTTCTGAGTAACTGCTGTGCGAAAGGAATAAAGGAAGAATGTTGCCAATTCGTTATTGCGATTCCTAATTCATGTAAACGGTTGAATTCATGATCGTTTTGCGTGATTGAGCTCCACAGGCGCTGACTGCGGACACGTAGATTGGTGTCCTTTTCTACCAACTGCGCCAGTATGGCCTGCTGCGCCCGTTTAAAGTCCGCTGGACGAAGTGTCTCCAGTTGTTCAGCAAATATCTCAATAAACTCGACCAAGGCGGCATTCAAGTGATCAGCGTCATATTGACTGGATTGCACATATAACAATAAATGTGGCACTTGCTGGATGGGCAGATAGGTGGTGCCGACCACGTACCCCAATTGCTGTTCGGTTCGTAGCTCGTGAAAGAGTATTGGACTCATCAATTGGTTGAGCAATAAATACGCTGCTTGTGCAGGCAAGTCTTGGGTAAAACTTTGCAACGCGAGAATAGACGCCTGATCTTGGTGATGTGTCACCAATGATGCACACAACCTCGCTTTGGGTTGCACCTTCAACTCAGTAAAAGACGTCGGTTTCAAGTCCGCTTGTTCAACTCGATTGTGCAGTGCTAACTGGTCCGTGAGAGCATGGATGTAATCGTCCAGTTGCTGGCGCTGTAAATCACCGTGAGCAAATACATCGGCGTTAATCGGCTCAAGAGCTGTGTTGAGCCAGTCCTCAAAAGTATTGAAGGTCATTGCTTCTAAGTGGTCAGCTAAATCGCAGACCGCATAAGTATTGGGTTGTAGCGAGATATTTAGCCGTGAAAACAAGACGTTCATTGGCTTATTGGTCATAGCCGCTCGCCAATTATTAATGAGTTTCTGCCGTAATTCTTGCCACCGTTTTTGCTCAAAACGCATCGTCTTGAGCTCAGCTATAATTTGTACCGCTAGTGGCACCGTTGCAGCAGATAAGCCTGAAATGTGCAGGGTCAACCCTTGTTGTTGCGGATAAATATTAAAATGGAGTCCAGCTACTTCGGCGTCATAACAAGTCTCATTGAGACCATCAAGTAGCAGCTCACTCCACAGTCGAGCGCAGGCAAAATTCGCCGGTGTAGCAACCATTTCAGGCAAATAGAAGCAGGTATAAATATGCGCTTTCGGCACCCGAAAGTCAGGGTCATGCCAGTGCCATAACCGCAACCCTGGAGTGACTGCTTCGAACTGTGGTTGCTCAACAAGTTCATCATCGAGCAGAGGTTGGGTCTCGAGTTGGTCGGTAATAAATCGATTCTTTTTGGGCAATTCCGCAGTGGTCTGTTGGGCTGAACGGAAGCGCTCGAGCCGCTTCTCGCTGAGCGGCTGGATAGCATAATCAGTACCGTAAATCGGTTCATGCTGATCGGTTTCGACCTGCCGATGAATTAGCGTGACCCGCATATTGTCGGGTTGCATGCACTCGAATAGTTCACGAGCAAAGGCTGCATTGATTCCATCCATGCGATAGTCCCCAAAAATGAGGTCGCAATTTGGATAATGATGCATATTCACTGCCAGTTGAGGTGCGAGGTCACTCGCGCGGGCTGGCTCCTGAAAGCGAAACGCTTGGCTGACTGAGAGTTGTCGCTCACGATAACGCCAGTCCTCTAACCCTTCTGCGGCAACCTTTCGAATCAGAGCCAGAACATCACAAATGATGTCGTCTACATGTTTCAGCCCTTGCTCCGTCAACTGCATGTTGATATTGAAATCTTTGAAGTTACTACCGCTCATGCCACCGCCTGCAGCCAATGAGTTGACCCAGTGACGATGCCGTAGCTCAGAGAACAAACTGCCGGGACCTTCATCACCGAGAATATGTGCGATAAAACTGGTTGTTTTGTGAGCGTAATCTTGGTCAATACTTGGCAGCGCGAAGGTCAGAATCAATCGTTTGGCAGCTTTTAATGGACGAACTTGTAGTTCCACACCCACTTGCGAAGGCAGATACAAAGAGGTGCTAATGATGGTCGGCTCGCTCAACGGTTGTGGTGCGGCGGGAATCCTGCCGCCATAGTTTAGCGCCAATGCTTCGAGTTGCTCGAGAGACTGTGGGCCAATGATGACCAGGGTCATTCGGTCGGGACGGTACCATGTCTTGAAAAATTCTAGTAGTCGTGGCCGCAAGGGATTGTCTGCGGTGTCTTGCAGGGTGTTGAGATTCCCTACGGAAAATTTACTAAATGGATGCGCTGGATTGACTGTTGCTTTATGAACTTGATAAAGACGGCGGAGCTCATCCTTGCGCTTGAGCTGAAATTCCGACTCGACCGATTGCAGCTCTTTGGTAATCCAATCTTGTGAAAAGAGTGGTTGGTAGAAAAAACGAATGAACCGATCTAATGCGGGTTCTAAAAACTCAGGGTCAATATTGAAATAATAGTTACTGTACTCGGTTCCAGTCCATGCGTTATGACTTCCGCCATGCTGGCTGACAAAGTGTTGATAGTCTTCAGGCTCCGGAAATTCTGCAGTTCCTAAAAACAGCATGTGCTCGAGGAAATGAGCAAGTCCTTGGGCGGTTTGCGGATCATGGAAATGACCGGCATGGACGGCGGTCGACACGGCTGCTTGTTGAGATTTTGCATCATGAACCAGCGCGCAACGAAGACCATTCGATAATCGAATGAGTCGATAGTCCCGATGGTCTGTCGGGCTTTTGATGATGCTTTGTGCGCACCTTTCGGCAGATGCCGGCGCAGTCGTGGGTGCCATAGAGCTCCTGATGTTGGCTTAGCGCTACCCACGCCAAGCCATCGAGCAGCTATTGATCCAGCGGGGTATCGAAGTTTTTCGGCCGGTCGAAGTCACCTTCATAAGAGACCAGCTTGTCATCTTTAAATGTCAGCGTGACTTTGCGGTTGTAGTCGCCTTCGCCACTACCGGAATTCATATCAAATACGTAATACCAAACATCGTTTTCAAACGGATTGGCTGCTACAGGAGCACCGACAACATATTCGACTTGTGCTTTACTCATGCCAACACGGAGCTGATCAATGTCACGTTGTTCCAAATAATTGCCTTGTGGAACATCGATTTTATACACCATGCTATCTAATACGGAACACCCACTTAGGATGATCAGACTACTAGCGATAATTAAACTTCTCATGGGTCCTACTATATTTTATTTCTCGGCGAACGAGTAACGAATGAACTACGAGGTGCATCATAGCCAATGCTTGAGATGATGACCAGCCTCAACGACAGATTGACTTCGATAAAACTGAATAGTTCAACCGTGACCAACGAGCTCTGCTCGTGCGAACTACGAAGCAAGTAACTCTGCCGCGTTGGCCTTGGTTGCCGAAGTAATGGTATCGCCACCAAGCAACCGCGCTAATTCGATGACGCGTTGTTCATTAGACAGTGCGGTAATAAAGGTCTCTGTAGAGTGTCCATCCGACGACTTCTCCACTTGAAACTGTTGATGTGCTTTGGCTGCGACTTGCGGCAGATGCGTCACACAGATGACCTGATTGGTAGTTCCGAGTTGTCGCAGCAACTTGCCGACTACCGCAGCGGTTGGACCGCTGACACCGACATCGACTTCGTCAAACATTAACGTTGGTGTGCTCAGATGACTTGCGGTGATGACTTGAATAGCCAGACTGATGCGTGAAAGCTCACCACCAGAGGCAACTTTGGCCATGGCTTGAATGGGTTGTCCTGGGTTGGTGCTCACTAAAAAACGGACTGTGTCGGTACCAATTGGCGTTGCAGGGGATTGTTCATCTGCATCCACCGCAATCTCAAATTGTGCGTGCGGCATGTTCAATTGCTGCATCGATTGCACAATTTCTTTGCTCAGACGTTTTGCTGCTTGCTGACGGCTTGTTGATAGTTTCGCCGCCGCTTGACGATAGTGGCTCGCGGCCGCTTTGACGTCTGCGTCAAGTTGCTCAGTATCAACTTGTTGGTCTTCAAGTGTTTTGAGCTCAGCATTCAAAGCCGCATGATGCTGCGCCAAATGATGAGGTTCAACTTGATGTTTACGAGCCAGCTTGACGGCAGTCGTTACGCGTTGCTCGAGCTGATGTAATTGTTCATCGTCAATTTCGATTTGCTCATGATAATGGCGTAATTCTCGAGCGGCCTCTTCAATTTGAACACCCGCTTCACGCAATAATTGGACTGCTGGAGCTAGTCCCGCATCCACGTCCAACTGCGCTTCAAGTCGTGATAATGCCGTTTGAATGAGGCCATGCGCGTTATTGTGCTCGCCATCGAACAAGGCATTGAGTGCAAAGCTAGAATCCTCGACCAAAGCAGCGCTGTTCGCAGCACGTTTAAACTGTTGATCGATAATTTCATACTCTCCCTCTGCCAGAGCAAATTCATCAAGTTCTTGCACTTGATAAGCAAGTAGTTCGTGCCGTGATTGCACATCTGAACTTTGTTGTGCCAATGTTTTTTGTTGCTTACGAAGTTGATACCAACGCTGATAGGACGTGCGCACGGTATCCAGCAATGCGGCATGCTGAGCATAGCCATCGACAATAGCCAGTTGGTGATCAGCTCGGGTCAATAATTGATGTTCATGTTGACCATGAATATTCACTAACAGCGGTGCGAGCTCGCGTAATTGACCTACAGTAGCCGGGTAACCATTAATCCATGCTTTTGAACGGCCTTCAACGGTAACGACGCGACGGACGACACAGTCGTCGCCATCGGCTTCTAATTCATGCTGTGCCAACCATTTTGATGCAGGGGAGTCAGTGGAGAGTGTAAACGCGGAGACGACTTCGGCTTTGTCGCTGCCCGCGCGGACCCATTCGGTGTCTGCTCGATTGCCTAAACATAGGCCAAGTGCGTCAAGAGCGATAGATTTACCTGCGCCGGTTTCGCCGGTGATAGCGGTCATGCCTTGAGTGAAATCGATATCGAGTTGACGAACGACAGCAAAGTTGCGGATGTGTAATTGGCTTAACATGGCTCACCTCAGGTACTGGTTGTGCATACAGTAGTTATACAGTATTTATACAGTATTTCAAGAGAGCCAATAAAATTTAAAAGAGTCGGCTACCCCAGCCGAGTTTATTGCGTAGGACTCGGTAATAGCTGTGGTCGGTAGGATGGACTAGCTTGAGCTGATGCGGATGCTTGCGAATGACAATATGGTCACCTGGCTGCACTTTCATTCGCTTGTGTCCATCGCAACTGATTTGCAGTAAATCGTTATCTGGCGCGGTGCGTAATTGCACGATGCTAGTCGCTGGAATTACTATCGGGCGGCTACTGAGGGTGTGCGGAAACATCGGCACTAATGAAATAGCATCGAGTGCGGGAGTTAAAATAGGTCCGCCCCCGGATAATGAATAGGCCGTCGAGCCAGTTGGGGTGCTAACAATTAAGCCATCAGAACGCTGGCTGAATACAAAATGGTCATCAATAAAGACCTCAAACTCAATCATGTGTGCGACTTTGTCTGAGTGGAGAACAATTTCATTAATCGCACGGCCGACCATGGAGGACTTTCCATCGTGCATAATTTCTGCATTGAGCAGAAAGCGTTCTTCTATTTGAAAGTGACCTTCGATGACAGGGAGTAATTGTGCCAATGCGTGGTCGGGATCAATATCTGTTAAAAACCCCAAGTTCCCGCGATTAATTCCAATCACAGCGAGATTCGCATCGCACAGCACACGAGCTGCGCCCAGCATATTGCCGTCGCCACCCACTACCACGACTAAATCGGTGTTGCCATTGAGTTTGTCCAACGGCAACACTTGCGCTTCAACAGAACCGAGTTGTTTGGCGGTGCGGCTTTCGATAACAACGTGATAATTGGCGGCCAGTAACTCGCGCTCGAGTAGCTGCAGGGTGTCACGAGTGGCGTCATGATTGACTTTGCCGATCAGAGCAATGCGTTGAAACTGTGTACCCAATTTGCTCATGGTTGATCCTTTCAATCTAAGCAACGAATTAATTATCGAAAGCACTCTTGAAAGCCGGGTTGACGCCCCCATCTTTCCGATTAGCCTAGTGGGGCAGCTGTCACTGAAGTTGGCCCGCTCATTGTTAGAAAGATTAACGTGAATTTGGAATGAATCACAACTGCTTTCAATAGCTACACAGATATGAGTATTTAATTTATGAGCACGAACGAATCAAAACCTACGGCAGAGCAACCTACAACCGAGCAAACGGATGAGCTGGCACCTGAGACTGTCGAGAACCCGAACGCCGCAGAGGCCGCTGAGCAACATGACGTAGAAAATGACACAGGCGAAGCACTCAATGATCGCGTAGCGGAACTTGAGTTAGCCTTAGAGAAAGCAGAACGCGGGCACGCCGACGCCAATGAGCGTGCTGTTCGTGCGGTCGCTGAAATGGAAAATGTGCGTCGACGTGCATCTGCTGATGTTGAGAAAGCACACAAATTTGCGCTCGAGAAATTCGCTCAGGATTTACTGACTACACTCGATAACTTTGAACGTGCTCTGACGGTAGCTGAGCAATCAGAAGCTGTTGATAAAGCTTTTGTTGAGGGTATTGAGCTTACTTATAAAGGTCTACTGAATACCATGCAGCGCTTTGATGTGCAGCCAGTCGGGGCGGAAGGTGAGGTGTTCAATCCAGAGTTGCATCAGGCGATGTCGATGCAAGCAGCTCCGGATCGCGAAAACAACACTATCCTTGCGGTACTGCAGAAGGGTTACACTTTAAATGGTCGACTGTTGCGTCCGGCGATGGTGATGATCGTGAAAAATTAGGGTTTGATGACCCAAAGTTAACAGTAAAGTTCAAATTTTTAGTTGTAATTTCAGCCCTCTTGGTTAATATCGAGGTGATGGGGTTCAGTATGTGCCAGAAGTTCCACACACCCCTGACAAAATAATAACCAAGAAATCAAGGGCTTATAAACTATGACTATCTCTTCAGAGTGGAAGCGCAGCCGTCTCGCGTACGCGATCGGCTGTGTTGTCGCTGGTACAGCGTTCAGCGTACAAGCACAGGATGAGAGCACTAACGATGAAGCAAATGCGGAAGAAGCGCAGGAGCGAATTCAGGTAACAGGTTCTCGTATTCGTACCGACGGTCTCGATCAGGCTGCCCCAGTTGAAATTATTCTTGCCGAAGAAGCGGTTAGCCAAGGTATGGTTACCTTGGGTGATTTGCTGCGTGCATCGACCGTTGCGGCTGGTTCTAACCAGGTTACTGCAGCCGCTTCAACAGCGTTTGTTACCGCTGGTGGTACCGGTACTGAGACCTTGTCACTGCGTGGCTTAGGTGCAAACCGTACTCTAGTACTCTTGAACGGTCGTCGTATCGGTCCTGCTGGTACGCGCGGACAGGTATCGGCATTCGATTTGAACATCATGCCGTTGTCAGCAGTGCAACAGGTCGAAATTCTGAAAGATGGTGCTTCATCTTTGTATGGTTCTGACGCGGTTGCCGGTGTTGTGAACATCATCACCAAACAAGGTGACGAGTCGAACTTCAACATCAATACTAGCCAGCCGACTGAAGCTGGTGGTGAAACCTTACGTATCAACGGTACGTTTGGTCGCAGCTATGACAACGGTTCATTCCGAGTAGTAGCTGACTTTAACAAAATCAACGAACTGGCCATGGGCGACCGTGAGTTCTTTAACTGTGCGCAAAACTATGTGTTTGATCCAGACACTGGCGCACGTGCAGATACTGTTGACCCGCGCACTGGCGATTTCCATTGTAATGACCTGTTATGGGGTCACGTGTGGATTTATGACTATGCGTCAGACAGCAACGTACCAGGTGGTGCATTAGCTCAGTTCGATTATGATGGTGATTTAGGCCAGTATGTCCCAAGTTTCAACGACACTGCCAATGACCCAGAAGACATGCGCACGCCAGAAGGCTGGTTCCCAGTTGCTTACGACCAACCGTCGTTCGGTGTTGCTAACGCTGACCATCCTTTCCAAGATTTAGAAAGCTTATCGCCAGAGCAAGAAATCGGTACTTTATTCGCTACTGGTGAATATTGGGTTTCTGACACTGCGACGTTGTACGGTGAAGTCTTGTTGAACCGCCGTAAAACAACTACCAACGGCTATCGTCAGTTCTGGAACTATCAGTACAACGAAAACTTCTTTGCAGGTAACTCTTTGTCCGAGGGTTGGACAGGTGCACAGTGGTTCTCACCAACAGCAATTACTGACCATTCAGGTGCTGAAATCACCGTGGACTACCGTCGTTTCGTAGTCGGTGCTGAAGGCTACCTCGGCGACTGGTTCTGGGATATCAACGTCCAAGACAGTCGCAGCGATGGCGAATACATGAACAAAATCATTTATGGCGATGCTATTTATGATTGGAACTTCTCAACTGGTTCTTGTGAAGGTCAAACGACTTCATACCGTGGCGTTGATTGTATTGATGTGCCTTGGTTAGACCCAGGTTTCCTAGCGGGTGATATCACCGGTGAAGTTCGCGATTTCTTGTTTGGTACTGAAACAGGTAACACTGTGTACGACCAACGCACGTTTGAAGCTGTCATTACAGGTGACCTGTGGACATGGGATGCAGGTACCGTAGGTGCAGCATTCGGTTTGTCGTATCAGCAAGATGAGATTGTGGACACCCCAGGGGAACACACTCTGAATGCAAATACGTGGGGTTCTTCATCAGCAGGTATTACTGCCGGTAAAGCCAACACTCGTGCAGTTTTCGGTGAGTTGAGCATTCCATTGTTACGCGATGCGCCGTTTGCAGAGCGTCTTGAATTGACTATGTCGGGTCGTTATACCGATGTATCTTCATACGGTGGTGACACTACGTATAAAGCGGCAATCAACTGGTTAATTGCAGATGGTTTCCGTGTGCGTGCATCGCAAGGTACATCATTCCGTTCACCAGCTCTATATGAACTCTACTTGAACAACCAATCGAGCTTCACGACGCAACGTTCAGTCGATCCATGTATCAACTATCAGCAACAGTTTGAAGACGGTAACTTAGCGGAAATCGTTCGCGATAACTGTGCGGCTGAAGGTCTACCGGGCGACTTCAGTGGCGGCGCAATTTCTGTCACCGTATTCTCTGGTGGTGGTGCGGGTCAGCTTGAAGCTGAAACATCAACTGCACGTACAGCTGGTTTAGTCTGGCTTCCAGAATGGACTGACTTCAGCGCTAGCGTAGATTACTTTGAAATCGAAATTGATGGCGAGGTAACCTTACTCTCAGCTGGTGCAATTGTTTATCAATGTTATGCGTCAGAAGACTTCGAGAACGAACCTTTGTGTGACCAGTTCTTCCGTAACGCGACTGATAACCGCATTGAAGAAGTACGTGGTGGTTATTTGAACATCGCATCTCAGGTTAGCCGAGGTGTCGACTTCCAGTTCAACTATCCACTACAAACCGACTATGCGGATTTCAACTTCACCTATGAGCACACAGTGCAGCTTGAGTCTTCAAGCCAGTTGTTTGCTGAGAGTGACGTAATCGATCGCGTTGGTGAGTTTGGTGCGCCTAAGCACGTTGGCAACTTCCGTGCTGCGATGATCAAAGACGATTGGGAGTTGAACTGGACTGCACGCTACATTGGTTCAGTATCGAACCATAAACGTTATGGTTTAGGCGACTACCGAGATGATGCAACATTGTTCGGCAACCCAGTACGTGTTGTTCTAGCAAGTGATGCAGTGATCTATCACGCATTGTCGGTAACGAAAGAATTCCGTGATGAAGGTCTGGATGTAACTTTAGGTGTGGCGAATATCTTCGATAAAGAGCCACCAAAAGCCAGCTCTATCGGTGGGGTTACTCGTTTAGGTAACACAGCATTCTACAGTCAGTATGACTGGTTGGGTCGCCGTGTATTCTTGAACTTGTCCTATCAGTTCTAATCTCGGTTAATCCGTGAATCTAAAATGCCGACGTCTTGTCGGCATTTTATTTTCCGGCATACTGAATAGTCTTCATTTTAAATATAAAGAGTCCTGATTATGCCTCGCGTACTAGCGAAACCGGATACCCTGAACGAGCTCAACGAAAACTTCCAACAACATCGGCTTGAGCAACCGGTATTCCTGAATTCGGTACCCAAGTGTGGAACCCATTTGTTACGTAATATTTTTCGGATGTTCGTTCCGGTCGATCAACAGTACCACGAGCAATTCATCCAAATTCCTGTCTTGAATCAACATCTAAAGGCATTCGATCAAGCGCAACCGAAGTTGAGTTGGGGGCATTTGTTATTCTCTGATACCTCAGCGATGGCTCTGCACCATGTGAAACATATTGTTGTAGTCCGCGATCCGTTTGATTGGGTATTAGCTCGCGCTCGGTTCTTCCTCTCGGATAATTTTCAGGGCAATATGGAGAATCTGAAGAGTGGTCGAGTCTCGGTCGAAGAAGTACTGAACATGATGATTTTCGGCATTTATCAAAAAGCGCCGACTCTGTCCGAAATTTTCACGCACAACGCCACTGCATGGTTGGGGACAGGGATTCAATTGGTGCGCTACAAAGATGTCATTAAACATCTCAAAGCACTGGATAAACCCGAAGCAGAAATCTATTTCAAAGAGCTACTAAGCGGTTTGAATTTGCCAGAATGGCCGAATGATTGGCGTGAACGTGTGGAAACAGGTTCTGATCGAGAACAGAGCGGAACATATCGCGATAATTTAAAGAATACCGCATTCGAGATTCCGAACGAGTTACCGGATATTCAGAAACAGTTGGTTGAATATGCAGCGCCGGGTCTGCGCCGCCTGTTGGGATACTATTGAATGACGGTGAATAGTGAACAGTGAATAGTGAACAGGGAACAGGGAACAGATAGCGGACAGGGATGAACAATAAGGTTCGAGAAGCTAAATAACCTCATAAATAACAAGAATAAGAGGGAAGTTATGAATAAGCGTCGTAAAATTTTAATTGTCGGAGGCGGTTCGGCCGGTTGGATGGCTGCTACATATTTGAACGCAGCGCTGAATCAACGGGGTGAGAATTCGCGTGTCGACATTGAGTTGCTTGAGTCGCCGGACACACCACGTATTTCAGTGGGTGAAGCCACTATTCCGTCGATGAAGCATTTACTCGCAGCCATAGGTATTAACGAATTTGATTTTATGAAGGCTTGTGATGCAACGTTCAAGCAATCGATTCGGTATACCAATTGGGTTCATAACGACAAATCGTTTTATCATCATCCGTTCTCAAGTATGCGCATTCATCCGCTCGAGCGTGCCGGCCTCGATTGGCTAGCGAGCGATCAAAGTATTCCATTTATGGAGACGTGCTCGGCACAACCCATTATCTGTGAGTGGGGTTTATCGCCAAAAATGCTCGGTGAGTGGGACATGGGTGCGCCGTTGAATTACGCGTACCACATGAACGCACAGAAGTTTGCGGATTATTTGCGAGACTTCTCAACAGCTCGCGGCGTGGTGCATACGCTTGAGAACATGGTGGAAGTTAAAAAAGCATCGGATGATCGTATCGGCTCGATTACGACCGACAAGGGGCGCGAAATCGAGGCAGATATTTTTGTCGACTCGACGGGCTTCAGTGCGCTCTTGATTGAAAAGCAGATGGGTGTTGGCTTTGAAGACTGTAGCC
>PYVG01000148.1 GCA_003030745.1 Pseudidiomarina aestuarii
TGCGTTGCTTTGCCCTACATTCCCGTTACAATATCTCGTTACAATAGCTAAGCTCGTTAACCCAGCGCAGCGCTATATTGGCGGAGTCCACCCATGCTCGAGACATTTTTATTTCAGTTTACTTCTATGTTCACCATGATCAATCCTGTCGCGGCGATTCCTATTTACATTGCGTTGACCGAGGCAATGACGCCGAAAGCTGCGCGCTGGGTAGCTATGCGGGCATCAATTACCGCGTTTATCGCGCTGTGCGTCTTTGCATTACTTGGTGAAGCGATCTTTAGCTTCTTTAGTATCTCCGTCAACGGACTCCGCGTTGCCGGCGGTATTCTATTTTTCGTGATGGGCTACGAAATGCTACGTGGCCGCACCGTTCCCAAGCGCGTTGATGGCGAAACCGACGGCGACTTTGGCTCTGACGTAGCAGTTACACCACTCGGAATACCAATGATTGCCGGCCCTGGCGCTATCACCATGGTGATATTGACCAATCAGGCCAGTACCGGTCCAGGTAGCTCAATTAGCATGTACGTCGCTATTTTTGTGGTCTGTGTGCTCACTGCCATTGTTTTAGCGAGCGGCCGTCAATTACTGGCGAAGCTTGGCCGCAGTGGCTCGAAGATTCTTATGCGCTTGATGGGTCTGATTGTAATGCTGATTGCGGTCGAATTCTTCTTCGCTGGTATCAAGCCTTACGTTATCGATATTGCCCGCGCTATTTAAGCGCGGGTACTTCCATCTCGCGTTTCGCGTAGAACTCAGCAACATGTGCTTCAAGGCGATCTTCAGCAATCGCCTCACGTAA
>PYVG01000149.1 GCA_003030745.1 Pseudidiomarina aestuarii
CAATAAAACGACCCACCGACCATAGCACTCAGCGCTATGAGTCGGGCTCGTGACCGCGCGCTTCGCAGTTTCCGATAAGGCACGATTTGACCTAACCGTCGTCGTGCTGGCGCTGTTGACGATGTTCGGTCCATTGTCGATCGACATGTACCTACCTGCGTTTGGTGATATCGCCGCGAGTTATCAAACCGACTCTCATCGGGTCGAGCTGTCACTGACATCGTTCTTTCTCGGATTGTTTATCGTGCAGTTACTGTATGGCACTGTCGCAGATCGCTTTGGTCGAAAACCGCCTTTATATTTCGGTTTGGCGCTCTATATTGCGACTTCGTTAGCTTGCGCGTACGCACCTAATTTAGAGTCACTGATTGTCTTACGCTTCTTCCAAGCCATTGGTTCCTGTGCCGGTTTAGTGATTGCGCGTGCCATGGTGCGTGATTTGTATACCCCGCAGGCATCCGCACAAGTCTTCTCATTCTTAATTTTAGTGATGGGTATTGCGCCGATTTTGGCTCCGTTAGCTGGCGCTTACGTCACGCAGTACTTCGGCTGGCAGTCTATTTTCACCATCATCGCCGTTTTAGCAGTGGCCTGTTTGGCGCTCATTCATGTGCGACTGCCAGAAACGCGCCTGCCGAACCCCTCGGTGCGTATTCGCAGTAGCTTACCCATTTATTGGAACGTATTACGCGATCCCAGCTTTTTGCGTTATTCGCTGGCTGGTGGCGTCGCACAGTCAGGGTTGTTCGCTTATATTTCCGGCTCGCCGCTCGTCTTTATTGACCATTTTGGGCTATCGCC
>PYVG01000150.1 GCA_003030745.1 Pseudidiomarina aestuarii
CCGATAATGGCTGCGCACAGCAGAACATAAAGTTGTTTCATGAATACTACCTAGTTACTTAAATGGAAGGGGTGGCGATAGCCAAACAGGCTTTGCTCGAGCATATCGAGCAAACTCCGGTCATCGCTGCCGAGCCCTTTTATAATAAATTGTACACTAATTCCGTTGTCGAATTCTGGCGCGTTTGCAATCGGATCGATCAGCTGTTGTTCAACATTTCGATTGATTCGGCGATACGCACTGAAGCGAACTGCCCAACAACAATCGCTGTATTGTAATGCCAATAGGGCATCATTACTGCGCTTGTTTTGCAAATCGTAATACCAATTCGACGCCATTTGCCAACGTGGCGTTAACTCAACCACGGCTTGAAAACCAAGCTGTTCAATATTGTCATCGAGAATGTTGGTCACGTTACGATGACTGAACTGAACTAGATTCATATCATCTTTGCGATATTCCAGTGCAGTCTGACTCTTCTGAGTACGATTGAGTTCCATATCGTATTGAACTGCGCTATTAAAAAACCAACTATCACTCAAACGGAACCGTGTTTCGAGTGCGATATCCGAACGATTTGTCATCACGGCGCTGCTATCATCGAACAGCTGGGTGCGACTATCCTCAAAGTAATAAATTTGCGCCAAACTAATGCGTGCAAGTTCTCTTGCTTGCGCATCAAAGATACTGCTACTAGCACCTACGGTCACTTGGTTGGCATCTGCAATTCGGTCTAGACCGGTAAAGCGACGTGCGCGAAAGAGGCCGCGATAATCGTCTTG
>PYVG01000151.1 GCA_003030745.1 Pseudidiomarina aestuarii
CCAATCGAAATTAGCACTGGACCTCATCCCGCAATCAATTCTGACGTCCAACCGATATTAGCTGCGTGGGCGGCGAAGGCGAAAGGCGAGTCTCGTATCGTAGATTTACGGTTCCCAGGCCGATACGGCTATGCTGCTGAGATTGCCAAAATGGGTCTCCAATATGAAATTCGTGGCGACATGTTGGTACTTCATGGTGCCGGGGGAAAATTATCTGGCGCACATGTACGCGCGCTAGATTTGAGAGCGGGAGCAGCGTTGGCTCTTTGTGGATTGATGGCTGAGGGGGAGACGCTGATAAGTGATGCGTGGCAGATCAGTCGCGGTTACGTCGAATTTGCGCAAAAGCTTTCAGCTTTGGGGGCGAGAGCCGAGTGGATCGCATAACACATTCCGACATTCTCCAACTTGAATCTATTTGTCCGGGCGGGGTCTTTCCAAATCTAAATCTCGCCTCGCTAAGCCAATGGCGGATTGGGGGGACAGCGGACGTGGTCCTGCGCCCTTCAAGTGCGAGTGAGGTGAGCGATTTATGCCGGTGGATGGATGATCGCGCGATTCGTCCGGTTCACATTGGGCTTACCACCAACCTCCTCTTCGACGACGAGGGATTACGCGCTCCAGTAATTCAAATCGGCTCGAGAATGAGCAAAGTCGGAATTGAAGACCAGCAAGTGCTGGCGCAAGCTGGCGTCTGGGTGCCCGGTCTGGCTCGCATGCTCATGCGTGCTGGCCTAACAGGGTTGGAACATACTTGCGGAATTCCAGGTACCCTCGGTG
>PYVG01000152.1 GCA_003030745.1 Pseudidiomarina aestuarii
AGCTGTACGCTAACAAGCGCCCAAATTGTGTGAATCCGTCACATTATCCAAAACCAATAACAATGTCTGACGACCACGCTCGGTCACCAGCTTTTCTAAATCATCTTCAGTGAGTTGAGGGGCTTCTAAACACACCACAACAATACCTTGATGGTTACCACCCTCAGCTCTTTTGTCCAAGCTTTGCTTAGGAACAAATTGCGGCCGCGTGCCCATACGCTGAGCTTGCTGGATTAACGCCTGTAAAGGTTGATCCTGACGCTCTTTAGTCGCATACAGTTCAACCAAACGCTCCGGATGGTTTTGCAATAATGCCCGCACTGCATGCAGGCCAAAAATAGTTACTTTCTTGCTCATGATTTCCGCTTTTTATTCGAAGGACGAGGCTTTTTCTTGCCGGCTGATTTGCCACGATTTTTGGCACCTGACTTGGGTTCAGATTTAGGTCCCGATTTATTACTCGGTTTGCCACGGCGGTGTTCTTGACCACCGCCGCCTTTACCCTGCTTCATGCGTTTACGTTGCGGTAATGCAAAGTCACTGGCCTGTCGTTGATCGCCCGCTGGAGTTTCCGCAGACAACAAGTCCAAGTCGATTTTCCGTTCATCTAGATTTACCGAGCGCACACGAATTCGTGCTTTATCACCCAATCGATAAGCCTTGCCGCTGTTCTCACCAATCAGTAAGTGTCGATCACTATCGAATTGGTAATAGTCATTGTCTAAATTGCTAATGTGCACCAGTCCATCGATTTGCATATCGTCAATG
>PYVG01000153.1 GCA_003030745.1 Pseudidiomarina aestuarii
CGTTGGTGCAAGAAATCACTGGAAACGCCGCTGAACCCGCAAATTACTGTACTGAAGCGCCTTTTGTGCAGGACTTAGGCTGCGAAACCATTGTGATGGGCCCAGGCTCCATTGCACAAGCGCATCAGCCGGACGAGTTTATCCGGCTTGACGAAATTGCACCGGCACAAGCGCAACTGCGCACTATTGTGCAGCAGGTTTGCGGCTAGCCAAGGCTCGTGTGACGGGCGCAAAGCTCTGCCGATGAATCCCACACGGGCCATGTTCCACTAACGCCTCGAGATGCTGCGGCGTTGGATAGCCCTTATGTTTAGCGAAGTCATATTCCGGATGCTGGGCATGCCAAGCTAGCATCTGCCGGTCTCGTTCAACCTTCGCCAGAATCGACGCCGCACCAATACAAGCCTCAATGCCGTCACCACCCACTATGGCTTGAGCCGGAACTTTGAGTTTCGGCAACTTATTCCCATCAACCAAGACCAATGTCGGCGCAATCGGCAATGCTTCCACTGCACGCTGCATGGCTAATAGTGATGCCTGCAGAATATTAATCGCATCAATCTCGTCAGCATTACACTGCGCAATCGCCCAATACAGTGCACGTTCCTTGATCAGGGCGCTAAGCGCATTGCGCTTCTTCTCCGACATTTTCTTCGAGTCATTAATGCCCTCAATCGGTTGGTTTGGATCGAGAATCACCGCTGCCGCCACTACCGGCCCGGCAATGGGCCCGCGTCCGGCTTCATCGGTACCACATATCATCT
>PYVG01000154.1 GCA_003030745.1 Pseudidiomarina aestuarii
TAGATACACTCTATGTTGGAGCTAAGGCGGAGTTACGGCCTATTCACGAGCGCCTGCTTGCGCAACTGGAAGCTCTCGGCTCCTATGAAACCGCGCCTAAGCAAAAATACGTCAGTTATCGCCGCAGCAAGCAGTTTGCCATGATTGGTCCTGCGACCAACACGCGAGTGGAACTTGGGTTAAATATAAAAGCGCTCCCGGAATCACCACGATTAGAGCCACAAGGCACCGGGAAAATGTGCAATTATGTCGTTAAATTCACCGATCCTGCGCAAGTTGATGCCGAAGTTGCCGCTTGGCTCAAAGCTGCATACGCCGCAGCAGGCTGACCACCTGCTACGCCGCTAATTTGGTTTCAGTGAGTTAAATAACACGTTTAAAAACATCTGTGATGGCATTGGCAAGTATTGCGTTGCGCTGGTTCGGATATCGCCGGCCACAAATGCGGTTAATGCTTTGTGAATAGCGGCCTTTGCCGGCTCGTTCATATTTGCTTCTTTGCCAGCATTCATCAGGCTAAATACGTATTGACTGAATTGCCGGCCAGCGACAGCAGAAGTTGCTGGATTATCGTCCCCAATGCTCTTCGTAATTTCTAACCAACGATTATTCATCTCGAGCGCTATCGATTCCGTTACTTCTGCCGACTCGATAGCGTCTGGGGTAAACCAGCGTGCTTTAGGTATCGTGTTGGTCATTTGGTAGTCGCGTAATAGAATGCGCAGTGATTTCGAGTCTTGCTCGCTCCAGTGAATATCATAG
>PYVG01000155.1 GCA_003030745.1 Pseudidiomarina aestuarii
AGCGCTTCAACGCTGAGCAAATTCGGTCCTGATACGCCAATAAAGACATCAGCTTCAGAGATAACCTCTTCTAACGTACGCTTATCCGTATTGTTGGCAAACAAAGCTTTGTATTCATTCAGGTCTTCACGGCGGGTGTGGATGACACCTTTGGAATCGAGCATATAAATGTGTTCGCGTTGTGCACCACATTTGATTAGCAATTCCATACAGGCAATGGCTGCGGCGCCCGCGCCCAAGCAAACGTGAATTGAGCGAACAAAATTTACGTCGGTTGAGCTTTTCGCCAGACGCCAACGCTGTTATCGCCATTCTCGAGCAAAAACTCGACAACCGCTTGCTGAACCGCGTACATAGTCAAATCTTCAACTACCGTCGCAGCCTCGGCGTGCTAGTAGTTGGCCGCGGTAACATCGGTAGTGCTTGGTTGTCGCTGTATCGACGTTTACGCGAACGTATTAACGAGCAAATGGACGTGCGCATTATCGGTATCGTTAACTCCACGCGTTTGTGGCTCGACTACAATGGCGTTGAATTAGCGGACTGGGAGGACAGCTTTGAGCAACTGGCGAAACCCTATGAGATGAGTCAGCTGATCACTGAACTACCCAATGCTCCGTATGATGAGCTGGTGATGCTTGATCTCACCGACTCAATTGAAGTCGCACAACAGTATCCCAGCTTCTTTGCGAACGGATTACACATCATTAGTGCGAACAAACGCGCCGGTGCTTCGGGTGAAGCGCAATACAATGAAAT
>PYVG01000156.1 GCA_003030745.1 Pseudidiomarina aestuarii
TTCCTCTGCCGTAGCTATCAAACTTCCACGTGATTCGTTGACTACGGACTCCAGAATAGACAACGCAGATGCATTTAACTGTTCCGAGTGTAGAGGGCTTGATGACTGCGGGAGACGCTGTAAGCGCTGCTTCAACTCACCTGCAAGCTGTTGCCGCTGTTGATTACTGAGCATGGTGAATCTCCCGTAACCCAGTGCATCCTGCGGTTTGATAAAATTCGCGTTGTCTTTGCGCGCGTTTGGCAGCGGTTTGATCTATTTGAGAATCGTCACGGACGTGCGGAGTGACAATGACGATGAGCTCAGTGGCAGCTGACCGAAACTGTTCCGATAAAAATAAGCGCCCTAATAATGGCACTCGGTGTAGTCCTGGGAATTGATCGGTTTGCAGCGACTGTTCGTGGCTGATTAATCCTGACAGCACAATAGCCTCACCAGAACGACCCGCAATAACCGAAGAGACTTTGCGACTGAGAATTCCAGGAATGCCATTCACTGTAGTGGCTGGGTCGATGGAACTAATTTCAGCCCCTACTAACGTCTTAATCGAGCCATCGTTGAGTAGCTCTGGAGCCATAGAGAGTGCTACGCCATACTCACGAAACGTCACATCTTGTTGTCCTTGCGCCAGCACCTGTGGTATCGGAAACTCACCACCGACAAGGAATTCGGCACTGCCACCACTGCGCGCGGATAATAGCGGCTCTGCAAGTAACCGAGCATGCCCTTCACGCTCTAAGAGATCGATTGCTGCTTG
>PYVG01000157.1 GCA_003030745.1 Pseudidiomarina aestuarii
CGAAGCCATGGACCCACCCATAAATTCAAACTCAAACGCAACGGCGACAATCGGCATACCTTTCAGTTTACCTTTGCCCGCGATCAGTGCATCTTTCTCACCGGTCGCCTTTTGCGCCGCAGAGATACGATCTTTGTACTTTTTCGAGTCACGAAACTTAAGAATGTCCTGCGGCTCGAGCTCGGCGCCAATTTCCGTCATCGTATCGGTGTCGAAAAAGGCTTCCAGCCGACGCCGGCCACCAATGCGCATGTGATGATCACATTTGGGGCAGACATTCAAACTGCGCTCTAAGTCAGCGCCATATAAAATGGCGTCACAACTGGTGCATTTCGACCACACACCCTCAGGAATGTTACGACGCTTACCGCTCTTCGGTTTCGCGAGAATACGCTCAATCCAGCTCATATGATTCCGTTGTTATCGTTAAATAGGACGACGATTTGTTTGTTTCAGCGCCCTTATTAAAGCACATCCGCTCCAATGAGTGCAGCAAAAAGTGGTCTAAGCACTCGACAGCTCGGCCGTTATTCGTGACTTGGATGATAGTCAGGCAACCATAACGGACCCGGGGGTAGTTGCGGCAAACCAAACTCAGCGGGATAGTCGACTTGCACTAAATACAGCCCATTTGGCTTCGCCGTCGCTGCCGCAATATTACGATCACGAGCAGCTAATACTTCACCGACCCATGACTCGGGCTGGGCACCAACACCCACCTCAATCAGGCTGCCCACAATATTTCGC
>PYVG01000015.1 GCA_003030745.1 Pseudidiomarina aestuarii
GGCAGTTGCACAGTCAATTCCGTCGCAGCGTCAGTCAATTCACGCTGGTATTCTTCAGTAATGGCGTCGCTGAGTCCCGGGTACCATACTCGCAGCGTGGTCGAGTCTGCTGTGTCCCAATTCAACTGCGCTTGTCCTGTAGCATCCGTCACTTGCGATTCCGCATAAGGGCTGACGTAAATGTAGGCGCGCATGTGGTCGTGGATATTGCAGCCTAAGACCACAATGCCAGCCTCACTGAAATCGATAGTAGGTGCTTCACGGTTTGAATAGAGCGGCAATTCAAAGGGTTTTGCGGCAGAAAAGGAGTAGACTTGGTGTCGAATATTATCTGAATTTGGAAAACGAACCGTCGTTCCAGCTGGAACCGTCAATACAAATGGATTAAACAGCGTATCGACTTGGTCCATGATAGCGCCACTTGCCAGCGGCTGCTGTGACTGTCCGTTATCGATACTAACCACAGCGTCTGCGAGTGGCTGACCCTGCTGGTCAACGACCGTAACCGTCAATGTTTGTGCGTTCGCAATCGATAAACTGGTCAGCAGGAAACCGACCAACACAGTCGAGGCTATTTGAAATTTCAGCATAGTGCCCCCATGCTCTGGTGAGAGATGCAATCTTGCGCATCGCCAAACTAGCTACATTTGTTATACGCTCATTAGAGCAGATGCGATCGCAAGATACCAATCATTTACAGGGGGAAGCAATGTCAAAATTTCGCACCGAAAGTGACAGCATGGGCACCGTAGAAATTCCTGCCACTGCATTGTGGGGTGCACAAACAGAGCGTGCCCGACAAAACTTCCAACTCAGCGGTCATCGCTTCCCTTCTGCATTCATCACTGCGTTAGCTCGGGTAAAGTATGCGGCTGCCCATGCCAATGCTGAACTCGATGTAATTCAATCTGAACAAGCCCAGGCAATTAAAACCGCAGCGGGGCAAATCATCGCCGGTCAACATCACGATCAGTTTCCGCTGGATATCTTTCAAACCGGCTCGGGTACCAGCACCAACATGAATATGAATGAGGTCATCAGCCAGCTCGCCAAAAACGCTGGTGCTGCAATCCATCCAAACGACCATGTAAATGCCAGTCAGAGCAGTAATGATGTCATTCCGACCACTATTTTAGTTAGCGTTGCGACGACACTGACTCAAGATTTGATTCCTGCATTGCAACATCTGAGAAGCGTCATTCAAACCAAAGCAGAGTCGGTGCAAGATGTCGTCAAAACAGGTCGAACGCATTTAATGGATGCGATGCCGATTACGCTGGCTCAGGAACTACTCGCTTGGGACTCGCAAATTGCGCATTGCCAAACGCAGCTAGAACAACAATTAGAGCTCGTATGCACATTGCCACAGGGGGGAACTGCAGTAGGTTCGGGTATCAATGCCGACCCACAGTTTGGCGAACTCGTTTGCACCATGCTGTCGCAAACCACAGGAATACCCTTCAAATCAGCTAAGAATAAATTTGCTGGTATTGCGGGCCAAGAAGTCAATCTGCTGGTGGCGGGCACCTTTAATAGTCTTGCTGCGGTACTACTCAAAATGAGCAATGATTTGCGCTGGATGAATAGTGGCCCGCTCGCCGGTTTGGGCGAAATCAGTCTCACCGCATTGCAGCCTGGCAGCAGCATCATGCCGGGCAAAGTCAATCCCGTGATTCCAGAAGCGGTTGCCATGATCGCAGCGCACGTCACTGGCAACTATGCAGCCGTCAGCACCGCCGCACAACAAGGTAATTTCCAACTGAATGTGATGCTACCGCTGATCGCTCTGAAACAGCTGGAGAGCATTGAGTTACTCAGTAATGCGGCGCGATCGCTGGCTGATCAAGCCATTGCAGATTTCAGCGTTAATCAGGAGCGGATCGATGAAGCCTTGGCACGAAATCCAATCCTTGTCACCGCACTCAATAGTCGTATCGGCTATGACCAAGCGGCCAAAATCGCTAAACAAGCGTATCAAGAACAGCGTCCAATCATCGATGTCGCTGCGGAAATGACCGACATCCCGCGCACCGAGCTGGAGCAGCAGCTGGATCCCAGAAAGCTAACCAACAGCCAATAATAGTAAACGGTGAACAGTGAACAGTGAACAGATTTAAGATTTTCTATTCTCTGTTCACCATTCACTGTTCACTCATCAAAGGAGGTTTTATGCATATTTTGATCACAGGTGCCAACCGTGGCATCGGTCTTGCCCTCACCCGTCGCTATCTCGACCGTGGTGACCAAGTAACTGCCGTTTGCCGTAGCGCATCACCAGAACTGCGCGAATTAGACTGCAACGTCATCGAGGGTATTGATGTTACCGACACTGACGCATTACAGAAGCTCAGTGCCGAGTTAAAGAACACGTCCATTGATATTCTTATCAATAATGCGGGATTGTTGAGCCGAGAGTCACTTGGTGATCTGGGCGTCGAGTCCATCCGCAAGCAGTTCGATGTCAATGCCATCGGTCCTTTACTGGTTACGGATGCATTGCGCCCAAGCCTTGGCAAAGGGAGCAAAGTTGCTCTGATCACCAGTCGTATGGGTTCTATGGCTGACAATGGTTCTGGGGCTTACTATGGCTATCGAATGAGTAAAGCTGCATTGAATGCAGCAGGCGTTTCACTTGCCAACGACCTCAAAGATTCAGGTATCGCAGTGGGATTGCTGCATCCAGGTTTTGTGCAAACCGAGATGGTCAATAATGCAGGTGATATCAGCGCCGATGAGGCAGCCAAGCGACTGGTAGACCGCATCGATGAACTGACACTCGAAAACACCGGCTCATTTCGCCATAGCAATGGTGAAACTTTACCGTTTTAAGGTTTCACCGTTGATAAAATAATCAATTATTCGCTTTTTTGAGCAATCGCACGTGAGACGCGGTTATTTTGCGAAAAAGAGGTTGACGCTGCGCCCCCTGATTTGCATAATACGCGCCGCACTCACAGAGCGCAGTTTGTGATGTTTTTGATATGGCTACGTAGCTCAGCTGGTTAGAGCACAGCACTCATAATGCTGGGGTCGCAAGTTCGAATCTCGCCGTAGCCACCATTCAAAAAGCCCTTTGGGCGGACGTGGTGGAATTGGTAGACACGCTGGATTTAGGTTCCAGTGCCTCACGGCGTGAGAGTTCAAGTCTCTCCGTCCGCACCAACTCAAACTGATAGGCGATTAACACCAGTTGGGGTATAGCCAAGCGGTAAGGCAGCGGGTTTTGATCCCGCCATTCCCAGGTTCAAATCCTGGTACCCCAGCCATTTTTACCTCTGCTTGTTGCGGGGGTGGCGGAATTGGTAGACGCACTAGCTTCAGGTGCTAGCGAGCGCAAGCTCGTGGGGGTTCAAGTCCCCCCCTCCGCACCACTTATGGTGGTGATCAACAAGCAAACAAAGAACCGCTCACGCGGTTTTTTTGTACCCGAAGCTCCCTCTTCGCCAGGTTTTATCTCACTATTTACCGTTCACTATTCACTGTCAGTTGTATCCCGTCGCTAGTTCAATCAGCTTTCGTTTCAGCGGTGTCACCTGTTCCAGCACTTTCATTCCGCTCGCTATTGCCAGTCTTGGTAGCAGATGTTGACTACTGAAGCCGAAGTGAATCATATCCATCGCTCGCATCATGCGCTGATTGGCTGAGAACCGTTGTTGACTATATTCCGTGAACGCTCGCTCAAGAGTATCTGGGCTGGCACCTTGCAAGGCTTGCACCAATACCTGAACGTCGGCGAAACCAAGATTGACACCTTGCCCAGCCAACGGGTGAATACTGTGTGCTGCATCACCAACTAATACCGCACAACCATGGGCGTGGTAGCGCAAGGCTCGTTGTCGGCGCAATGGGAAGTGTCCCCACTGTTGCAACTGAAAATCTCCAATGTGCGAGCGGAATTGTGTTTCCAGTCGCTGTTTGACTTCGCTTTCAGTTTGGGGGTGTTGTCCTTGCGGTGCGTAATCAATTAAGCAAGCTTGATGAGTAGTCAGTGGCAGTAAAGCATACGGCCCCGAATTGCGGAATACTTCCCATGTTGCAGCGGGAATCTCTTGCTCTGTGGTCACATTGGCAAGCAAACAGCGCATGTCATAATCCCAGCCGCGTTGGCCAATACCAGCCAACCGCGCTACCGACGACTGCGCACCGTCCGCTCCAACGACCAGGTCAAAAGCCATGATGTCACCATCAACAGTGCGTAACTGCCGCTGGTTCCAATCAATCGATTCCACCGTAGTTTGAGTCTGCAGCGTGACTGCCGACTCTGCTTGCAGGCGATGCCACAATGCATGCTGCAAAGCGAGGTTTTCAATCATCGCACCAAGAGTTGGCACCGCTATATCTGCAGCATTAAATTCGAGTCGTTGACCATCTACCGACTGCACAGCCAAACTGGAATAGCTGCAGATCTTTTCAGCGGAAACGCTAGCCAAAACACCCAATGCTTCTAACCAGTCTAAGTTGGCACGATGCACGGATGAAATACGTATATCCCACTGCGCCGCTGGCTGCGACGCTAATGGCGAATCTCCGGCCTCGATAACAGTTACCTGATGCCCTGCACGCGCTAGCGCTAGCGCACTTGCAGCACCCACCATGCCACCGCCAACAACAATAATCTGCATGCCTGTTACCCTATTAACCGGCGAGTTTCCCTCGCATAATAAAGAATACCGCCCCTAAAATACACAAGCCTGCCCACAAGTAGTCGAGCGTCAGTTTTTCTTTGAGATAAAATATCGCAAACGGCACGAATACGGTCAGCGTGATCGCTTCTTGCAGTATCTTCAGTTGCGCGACAGTCATGACCTCATAACCAATACGATTCGCTGGTACTTGCAGCAGGTATTCAAACAAGGCAATACCCCAACTTAAAAATGCCGCGATAACCCATGGCTTTTCTGCCATGCTTTTCAAATGCGCGTACCAAGCAAACGTCATGAAAACATTGCTCAAAGTTAGCAACGTTATCGTGATAATATATCGATTCATCAGTGTTTCTCTTCGACAAGGCTGTTATGGACACCCCACAACGTTCGGTGGTGATTGCATCAGTGCTCGTGCTCAGCGCAGAACTTTGTTTTGCGGGTGTGAGTGCGCTGGTGAAATATTTGAGCACCGATTTACCCTCCGAACAACTCGTATTTTTCCGTAGTTTAATGGCGTTTGTCGTACTCTTACCCTGGATTTGGCGCAAAGGAACATCAGCATTCCGCACGCAAGCGTGGCGTTTCCATCTCACGCGAGGCATAGCGGGCGTGGTGGCTATGTACCTATTCTTCTACGCCATTGCCCATATACCGCTAGCACAAGCAACCTTGGTTTTACTCTTATCACCCTTCCTCATTCCAGTGATTGGCAAGTTTTGGTTGAAAGAGTATGTCAGTCGGCAAACATGGTTGGCGATTGCTATCGGCTTTGTCGGTGTGTATTTGTTCTTAAATCCAACCGCAGCTGAATTATCGCCTGTTATTTGGATAGCCTTTATTGCAGCAGTGCTTGCCGCTTATACCAAGACCTTGATCCGCAAAATGTCCGCTACCGAGTCCTCGAGTAAAATCGTGTTTTACTTTTCACTGCTGGCAACGGTTATCTCCGCCATTCCTTTACTGTGGCGCGGCGAATCCATCGCCAACACGCACTGGATAGCCATTCTAGTGATGGGCGCCTTAGCAGTGATTGGTCAGCTCGCCATGACACGCGCATACTCCCTAGCGCCAGCAGCAAGGGTCGGAGTATTTACTTACAGTTCGGTGATCTTTGCGTCCTTGATGGGCTATTGGTTCTGGGATGAACCTATTACCTGGTTCATGCTCGCCGGCGCTGTTGTGATCACACTCGCAGGTTACTTGGCATTGCGCTCACGCCGCAAAGCAGAAATATAGGGTAAAGTTGGCAGTTCAGTGCGGTTCAGGCTAAAATAGCGTCCCTTTGAAGTTCTCCAGCTTGCAGTCAAAATTTGAGTGGCCAAAACGATGAGTAAGAAGTTATATATCAAAACTTGGGGTTGTCAGATGAACGAGTACGATTCAGCCAAAATGGCCGACCTACTCCATGCAACTCACGGTTATGATGTCGCAGCAGAACCAGAAGATGCGGATCTGATCTTGCTTAATACCTGCTCCATCCGAGAGAAAGCACAGGAAAAAGTGTTTCATCAATTGGGCCGGTGGAAAACCCTCAAAGACAAAAACCCGAATTTAGTGATTGGTGTGGGCGGTTGCGTTGCCTCTCAGGAAGGTGAACACATCCGTGATCGCGCTCCCTACGTTGATATCGTCTTTGGCCCGCAAACACTGCACCGCCTGCCAGAAATGGTGAAGCAAGTCCAAACCGACCACCAGCCTATGGTCGATATCTCGTTTCCAGAAATTGAGAAGTTTGACCGGTTGCCAGAGCCCAAAGCGGATGGTCCAACAGCTTTTGTTTCGATTATGGAAGGCTGCAGCAAATACTGTACATTCTGTGTCGTTCCCTATACTCGCGGCGAAGAAGTCAGCCGCCCAGTAGACGATGTTCTTTACGAAATTGCACAATTGGCCGACCAAGGCGTCCGTGAAGTTAATTTACTTGGGCAAAACGTGAATGCCTATCGTGGCGAATCGTTTGACGGCGGAGTTTGTCGGTTCTCTGAGCTATTACACATGGTTGCAGCGATAGACGGTATTGATCGAATTCGTTATACCACTTCGCATCCGGTTGAGTTTACTGATGACATTATCGAAGCCTATGCCACCATCCCAGAATTGGTGAATCATCTGCACTTACCCGTTCAAAGCGGTGCGGACCGCATCCTGACCTTGATGAAGCGCGGCCATACTGCGCTGGAATACAAGTCACAGATCCGTAAGTTGCGTAAAATTCGTCCCGATATCGCAATGTCGTCAGACTTCATCATTGGCTTTCCAGGTGAGAGCAATGAAGAGTTTGAGCAAACTATGGACCTGATTCAGGCTATCGATTTTGATATGAGTTTCAGCTTTATCTACAGTGCCCGCCCAGGGACACCAGCAGCAGATTTGCCCGACGATGTCACCGAAGCCACTAAGAAACAGCGCCTGCAGCTACTGCAACAGCGTTTGAACCAGCAAGCATTGAATCATGCTCGCCGTATGGTCGGCACCGAACAACGTATTTTAGTCACAGGTCCATCGAAAAAAGATCTGATGGAAATGAGTGGCCGTACCGAGAATAATCGCGTGGTCAACTTCGTCGGTTCTCCAGATATGATCGGAACCTTTGTTGATGTGCGTATAACGGACGTTTACGCAAACTCGCTGCGCGGCGATGTCATTCGACGTGAGCATGATATGGGGTTACGTGTTGATACTGCTCCGCAAACTATTTTGTCTCGACAAGCCGTGCAACAACCTGACGAGCTAGGTGTCGCCACCTTTGTTCCAGGGTCCGCGAAGTCGAGCCAACTGTCTTAACCAATTTGAGGTTTCATTGAGCCCTGCTATTACTACACAAGATGTAAACTTAGAGCCCGTCGATTCACGGCGTCTTGCCGATTTGTGCGGGCCTTTTGACGAAAACCTAAAACATATAGAACGTCGTTTAGGTGTCGAAATTTCTTATCGCCAAAACCACTTTCGTCTATTAGGGCCGCGGCATACCGTTGAAGCTGCCGCGAAGTTGCTTCGCGATCTCTACGTCGAAACAGCCACTGTGAAAGGTGAAGATAGCGCGGTTTCTCCACAAGATGTGCATTTAGCCATTCAAGAAGCGAATGTGCTTGAGCAGGATGACAGTATCGATCCTGCCGCCGAGAAAATGACGCACATCAAAACTAAACGCGGCCTCATCAAACCACGGAATCTAAATCAAGCGGCGTATGTGCGCGCTATCTTGAGTCATGATGTGAGCTTCGGTGTGGGTCCTGCGGGAACCGGCAAAACTTATTTAGCGGTTGCCTGCGCTGTCGACGCGCTTGAGCGACAAGAAATCCGCCGTATCTTACTAACCCGTCCAGCTGTTGAGGCCGGCGAAAAGTTAGGCTTCTTGCCAGGCGATTTAGCGCAAAAAGTTGATCCCTATTTACGCCCTTTGTACGACGCCTTGTTTGAGATGTTGGGCTTCGAGAAGGTCGAAAAGCTAATTGAGAGAAATGTGATTGAAGTGGCGCCGTTAGCCTACATGCGCGGACGCACGCTCAACGATGCCTTCATTATCCTTGATGAAAGCCAAAACACGACTTGTGAACAAATGAAAATGTTCCTTACTCGGATTGGCTTTAATTCACGTGCGGTCATTACTGGTGACATCACTCAGGTTGATTTACCACGTGGACAGAAATCTGGACTCCGACACGTCATCGAAGTACTTAAAGACGTTGAAGCCGTTCATTTCACCTTTTTCCAAGCCGGTGACGTGGTGCGTCATCCGGTGGTGCAACGTATCGTGCAAGCCTACGATCAATTTGACGAGCGCAACGCATGATCGAACTCGACCTGCAATGCGCCTCAGAGGCGAAACTGCCGAAATTCGACGAATTCGAACGGTGGGTGACAGCCGCCTATCGAGCTGCCGAGCAAGATAGTCCCGCCGAATTAACTATTCGCGTGGTCGATGCTGCCGAAGCGCAAGAGCTCAATCAAACCTATCGGCAACGCGATTACGCAACCAATGTTCTGTCATTCCCATTTGAAGCGCCAGTAGAGATGCCAATTCAATTACTCGGTGATTTAGTCATCTGCGCGCCCGTTGTTGAGCAAGAGGCTCGCGAGCAGAACAAAGACCCGGTGAGCCATTGGGCGCATATGGTTGTACATGGAACCTTGCATTTGCTAGGTTATGACCATATAAACGATGCTGACGCGGATATGATGGAGGCGCTCGAAACGACCATCCTAGCAACGCTCGGATTTGCCGACCCCTACATAGACCGCACGGATGAAATGAATCGTGTTTGATAAAAACCGGAGTTACACACACTCATGAGCGATGACCATCCTCACTCTACCAACGGCTCTTCACGTAAAACATGGGCAAATAAACTGCTTCAACTGTTTACCGGAGAGCCGAATAGCCGCGAAGAATTGGTTGATCTAATCCAAGATGCCGAAGAACGTGATCTGATCGACAATGACACCAAAGAGATGATTGAAGGGGTTCTCGATGTCGCCGAATTGAAAGTGCGCGATATCATGGTACCTCGGTCGCAAATGGTGACTATCGATATCAATCAGAACGTCGATTCATTTTTACCTATCGTGATTGATTCTCAGCACAGCCGCTATCCGGTTGTCAGTGAAAATAAAGACCATATTGAAGGCATTCTCCTCGCCAAAGATCTGCTCCCGTACGGTTTCGGAATGGCTGATGACGAGTTCACCCTGAATAAAGTCATACGCCCAGCGGTAATCGTGCCTGAAGGCAAACGTGTAGACGTTTTGCTCAAAGAGTTCCGCGAGCAACGTTACCATATGGCGATAGTCGTCGATGAATACGGCGGTGTATCTGGACTCGTCACCATTGAAGATATTCTTGAAGAAATTGTCGGTGAAATTGAAGACGAAACCGATATCAATGAAGACAATAAGGCCGATATCCGTCGCATTAACAAATCACGCTACTCCGTCAAAGCGCTGACCACCATTGAAGACTTCAATGATTACTTTGACACCCACTTTGGTGATGAAGAATATGACACCATTGGCGGCATGGTTGCGCACGGTTTTGGTCACTTACCACAACTGGGCGAAGAGCTTTCACTCGGTGGAATCATCTTCAAGGTGACAGCGGCTGATAAACGTCGTATACAACAGCTACAAGTGACGATTCCAGAGCCTCAACCCTCTACCGACGCGGACTAATGAAGACGCTTTTCAACACGACTATGACTGCCGGTTGGTCACGACTGGCGGCGCTGCTCAGCGGCGCCCTGCTTGTCTTTGCCTATGCTCCCTTTCAGCAATCTTGGATGGTCATTCCAATTCTAGTTTTACTGCTGTGGTTGGGTCGAGATAGCTCACCCCGCCGCGCTTGGCAATTGGGGTACTTATTCGGCATCGGCTGGTTCAGCGCAGGTTTAAGTTGGATCTATGTCAGTATCGATACCTTCGGTGGTTTACCAGTTGTCGCTACTATAGCCGTGCTTGCCGTATTATTTGCGTACTTGAGCTTGTTTCCGGCTCTGGCGTTGTGGGCTTGGCGCTCTGCCACTGCGCGAGGCTGGCCTTACGCAATCTGGTTAGTTCCGTTGTTCTGGTATCTCGCAGAGTGGTTACGTGGCACGCTTCTGACCGGGTTCCCGTGGCTCGACTTGGGTTACACGCAGACAGACAGTTACCTCGGCCAGTATGCCTCATGGTTCGGTGGAACAGGGGTTGCCGTTCTCCTGTGGTACTGTGCAGTCACCATTTTTGAATACCTGCGGACTCAGCAAAAACGCTATGCGGGCGGTGCAATTGGCTTACTCGCTCTAACCTTCTTATTACCTTGGTTACATCCAATAGAACGCACAGAGGGTGAAGCCAATGTGTTGCTTGTGCAAGGTAATATTGCCCAGTCGAGTAAGTGGAACCCCGATCAACATTGGCCGAGCCTGATGACGTATCTGGACCTGAGTCGTCCCAATTACGCATCGCATGACATCATTGTCTGGCCCGAGTCAGCGGTTACTATGCCTGAGCCTTATACCGACGACGTGCTGGAGAACATTCATAAAGCGCTCGTCCAATCCGATACTGCATTGATTACCGGCATTCTCGATTATCGTCAGTTTGACTATTACAATAGCCTCATCGCACTGGGTGTCGATGGTGCTGATGATGTCGAAGAAGCCTATTATCACGGTCATAGCAATCGATATGAGAAGCACCAGCTGCTTCCCATTGGTGAATTTGTGCCCTTTGAGGACATTCTTCGCCCATTGGCTCCGCTGTTTGACCTACCCATGTCATCGTTCAGCCGCGGGGACTATCAACAAACCAACCTTCGTGCCAAAGGCTTTTCGCTAAGCGCTGCTATTTGCTATGAAATTGCGTTTCCGCGGCAAGTCCGCGCCAATTTAACCGCAACCACTGACTTCCTCCTTACCGTCAGTAATGACACTTGGTTTGGTGCATCCCACGGCCCCGCGCAGCATATGCAAATTGCTCGTATGCGCGCACTAGAATTGGGCCGTCCGCTGTTGCGCGCAACCAACAATGGCATCAGTGCGTTAGTCGATGAAACCGGCCGCGAAATCGCTCGCGCCCCACAATTTGAAGAAGCCACCGTCAGTGCCGCTGTGCCGGTGGTGACTGGAACCACACTCTATGCGCGCTGGGGGGAGTGGCTCGCCTTGTGGCTAGCTGCCTGTGGCGCAATTATCGGGCTGATCAGCATAGTCAAACGCCGCCAAAATCAGTAAACTGTTGACCTAGCCGTCCTTCAACTCTTATGAATGCGTGGAACTTATTATGGAAAATATAATTGCAGCCGCTATTTTTGCCGTACTTGTTGCCGCAGGTACGCTCGGTGTGAGCAGTATTGGAATGTTCATTTTTCATCGTAACCCAGACCAGCCTGAAGCTCAGCAACGTGAACGTTTTGAGTATGGCTTTTTCGGTCTAGCGGGTATCGTGGTGATGCTACTCATGTGGTACGCCCTGTAATTCAGCGATTCTTCATCGCTTCGCCATCCTTTGATTAGTGTCCAGTGTGACGACACACAATAACCATCGAGTCAGGAATAGACATGTCGACAGCATTGCCCGAACAGTATGATCCAGCCATCATCGAACCAGCCGTCCAACGTCGTTGGGAGCAGGACCAGGTGTTTTCTGTTCAAGAAGATCCGAACCAAGAAAAATTTTATTGCCTCAGTATGTTCCCCTACCCCAGTGGCAAACTTCACATGGGACATGTGCGCAATTACACCTTAGGTGATGTGGTCTCGCGGTTTCAGCGCATGCAAGGCAAAAACGTCCTCCAGCCGATGGGCTGGGATGCGTTTGGTCTGCCAGCGGAAAATGCGGCGATTGCGAATCAAACAGCACCGGCAAAGTGGACGTATCAAAATATTGACTATATGCGTCAGCAGCTGAAGTCCTTGGGCTTTGGTTATGACTGGTCTCGTGAAATCGCAACCTGTACTCCGGAATACTACCGTTGGGAGCAATGGTTTTTCACCAAGCTCTACGAAAAGGGTTTGGTCTACAAAAAGAATGCGACGGTCAACTGGGATCCAGTCGACCAGACTGTACTTGCGAATGAGCAAGTAATTGATGGGCGTGGCTGGCGTTCTGGTGCGAAAGTTGAATTGAAGGAAATTCCGCAGTGGTTTATCAAAATCACGGCCTACGCAGACGAATTATTGAATGACCTCGATACCTTAGATGGTTGGCCTGAACAGGTCAAAACCATGCAAAAGAACTGGATTGGTCGTTCTGAGGGGGTCGAAATTGACTTCTCAGTTGCGGCATCAGACCAGTTACTCACCGTTTACACGACGCGTCCTGACACTCTTTTTGGCGTAACTTACATGGCCGTAGCTGCCCAGCATCCGCTCGCGCAACAGGCGGCACAAACACAACCTGAATTAGCTGCGTTCATCGACACCATTAAAAACACCAAAATGGCAGAAGCTGAACTCGCCACTGCTGAGAAAGTGGGCATGGACACTGGTATTCGCGCCGTTCATCCACTCACCGGTGAATTAATTCCGGTCTGGGTCGCTAACTTTGTCTTGATGGATTATGGCTCAGGCGCAGTAATGGCGGTGCCGGGACATGATGAGCGTGACTGGGAATTCGCAACCAAGTACAACCTGCCGATTCAGCAAGTGATTGAGCCCAGCACAGGCAATGCGGATCTCTCACAAGCGGCCATTACCGAGAAAGGCACCACGATTAACTCAGGAGCTTACTCGGGGTTAAGCAGTGCCGACGCCTTTGAGCAAATTGCCGACTATCTGAGCGAGCAAGGCATTGGCCGCCGCCAGGTGAACTATCGTCTGCGTGATTGGGGTGTCTCGCGCCAACGTTATTGGGGTGCACCTATCCCAATGTTGAATTTACCCAATGGTGAATCAGTACCAGTTCCTGCTGAAGATCTACCGGTTCGATTGCCGGAAGATGTTGTCATGTCAGGTAATACCTCGCCATTGAAAGAGAATCCGGAATGGCGTCAAACGACCTATCAAGGTCAGCCCGCGGAGCATGAAACCGATACCTTTGATACTTTCATGGAATCATCTTGGTACTACGCACGCTATTGCAGTGCGAACTTCCATGACGGTATGTTAGATCCGAAACAAGCCAACTATTGGCTCCCTGTGGACCAATATATTGGTGGTATTGAGCACGCAATCTTGCATCTGCTCTATTCTCGCTTTTTCCATAAACTGTTGCGTGACACCGGTTTAGTTGAGTCTTCTGAGCCATTCAAACGCTTGTTGACGCAAGGTATGGTGCTAGCTGACTGTTACTATCGTGAAGATGCGAACGGTGGCCAGACGTGGTTCTCGCCATTGGATGTCGAATTTGAGCGCGATGAGAAAGGCAAAATCATCAATCCCCGTTTACGCAGCGATGGTCAACCGGTGATCTACGGCGGCATGACTAAAATGTCGAAATCGAAGAACAATGGTATCGATCCGCAGGTCATGATTGACAAATACGGCGCTGATACCGTCCGCTTGTTTATGATGTTTGCCGCGCCTCCCGAAGCCACTCTTGAGTGGTCAGATTCAGGTGTCGAAGGCGCACAACGCTTTTTGCGTAGGGTCTGGCGCTTAACGCTCGATCTTAAAGCCGCTCAAGCCAATGGCATGTCACAAGACTGGACACAGTTGAACGACGCGCAACAAGGGCTGCGCCGCGAAGTACACCGTACTATTCAGAAAGTAACCGATGACATGGGCAGACGGCAGAATTTTAATACTGCTATCGCTGCTATCATGGAACTCTTAAACCGCTTACAGAAGGCCGATCTCACTCAGCCGTTGGAATGTGGCATTGTCGCCGAGGCCGTTGACGCTATCGTCCTCATGCTCGCGCCAGTCACTCCGCACTTAAGTGAAGCGCTGTGGCAAGCTTTAGGGCATGAATCCGATGTCGTATTTGCAGCTTGGCCACACTGCGACGAATCGGCCTTGGTCGAATCGAATGTGCTGATTGTCGTGCAAGTGAATGGTAAGGTACGTGGTAAAGTCACCGTGCCAGCTGCGGCATCGCAAGATGATGTGATTCAGGTCGCATTAGCGGATGACAACGTGACACGATTCCTTGAAGGCGTCACGGTTCGTAAGCAAATCTATGTGCCAGGCAAACTGCTGAACATCGTTGCCAATTAATCACTAGAGAGCATCATATTGTCATGAAAAAACAGCTAGCAACGCTACCATCACTCGTACGATGGATGACTCTTGGACTAGCCGCACTGGTAATCACCAGTTGCGGTTTCCAGTTGCGTGATAGTTATCAACTGCCAACGCAACTGGAAACTGTTTATATTCAAGCAGAACCTTTTAGTGAATTTGCAGAGATTTTGGCATCAAGACTGCAACTCGCTGGTGCACAGCTCGACGAGCAACCCCGGCAAACCGTCATTCAGCTAGTACGCGATAGCCTCGACCGCCGCACATTATCATTGTCCAGCAGTGGCCAAGTGGCTGAATACGAGCTCATTTATACGGTCGAGTATGTGCTGCACAACGGTCCTCAAACCAGTATTCCGCTACAGGTAGAAGTGTTCCGAGACTATCAAGATGATCCTAACTTTGCGCTGGCGAAAACTCGCGAACGTGAAGTATTGGTCACTGAAATGCGCGAGGACGCAGCGCGTCAAATACTGCGCCAAATTTCCGCACAACTCACTCCATAAACTGAGTTCAAAATGGCTACCGTGAATGCGCAACAACTGAATGATGTCCTCGCAAGTCGCGGTCTGCCACCGATTATTTGTATTTTTGGTGACACTCCCCTACTCGTCGACGATGCGGTTCAGTCTATTCGTAACTATGCCAAGTCACAGGGGATCCATGAGCGCCAGCGCCTCGTTCAAGACGCCCAGTTTGATTGGAGTCAGATTTTAGCCTCTGGGGCTAGTATGAGTCTGTTTTCCGAACTACGTCTGGTTGAACTCGAATTACCCGATGCGAAACCTGGGCGAGAGGGAGGTGATGCTCTGCGTAGTTATGCCGAGCAACCCAATGTTGACCAGATTTTCGTTGTTCTTGGGCCAAAATTAAAACAAGAACAACTCAAGGCAAAGTGGTATCAAGTTTTAACTCGTGACGCGCTTGTTGTTGCCGCCAATGCGCCTGATCGAGCTGCCTTGCCGCGTTTCATTGATGCCCGCGCCCGGCGCTATCAGCTTGAGCTGGATCGCGAAGCACTCAACTTATTAGCGGACTGGTACGAAGGCAATCTACTGGCACTCGACCAAGAACTCCAAAAATTGGCACTGATGGGCCTGCCGCAACCGCTCAACCTCGCAACGGTTCGGCAAAGTAGTCAGGACCAAAGTCGGTTTAGCGTCTTTGCGTTGCAAGAAGCTCTACTGCATGGCCAAGTCGATGATGCCCTCCATCGTTTGCATCGATTGTTTGAAGAGGATGTCGAAATCGCCATTCTGAACTGGATGTTCCAACGTGAATGGCAAACGGTTCACGCCTTGCAACAAGCTTTAGGGCGAGGTGAATCGATTGGACAGGCAGCTCGCGCGCTCCCCATTTGGAAGAATCAAGAAGCTGCTTATCATCAAGTCGCCCAGCGTCTGCAAGGACAACACCGTGCGATTATAGATGTCCTGAAACGACTTGAATTTGCATTCAAACGTGACAGCGGTGAGGATTATAAAACGCTCGCAACCCACTTTATCTTGCTGTGGTGTTTGCCTGATCGTGTCACTCGGTTGTCGCTGGCATGACCGACTCGACGCCAACGTGTGGAAAATTACGCCTCATCTTTGGCGGGACTTTTGACCCCATCCACTGGGGACATCTGCGGCCAGCTCTCAATGCTTTGACCTGGTTACAAGCTGATGAATTGCGGCTACTGCCAAGTGCTCAACCCCCTCATCGCGATTACCCTGGAGCAACTGCCGCGCAGCGACTGACGATGACCCAGTTAGCCGCAGCTGCATTCCCACAGGTCCATGCGGATGATTGGGAGCTGCAGCAGGACCGTCCATCCTACACAGTACAAACACTCGCAGAACTCAAACAACGTTGGCCTCACGATATACTCGTATTTCTATTGGGCGACGACGCCATTGCCAAACTGAATGGCTGGCACCAATGGCAGGCTCTCCTCGACCATGCACATTTTGCGATATTATCGCGACCCGATCAGGCAGCTGACTGGCAACCGGAGGTCACCGACTTTTTTGCCGATCGTTGGTTGACCGATCCTGCAGAGCTGCGCCAAGCCGCCCAAGGTTGTGCGATTCGTGTTGCGAACGATACCTATCCCATTGCCGCGACCACAGTACGTCATCGAATTCAGCAACAACTTCCATGGGAGTCACTAGTGCCGCCTGCTGTAGCTACATTTATTCAAACAGAAGGCTTGTATCGTTAGCTGCTTTTCGAGACTTAAACGTGATAAACTGCGCGAACTTTCGACCTATGGAGATTATTTCTTTTGCAAGCTGAACAATTACGCGATTTTGTTATCGAAAAGATAGAAGAGTTAAAAGGCCGCGACATTCGTGTGCTCGACGTTATGGAACAAACTGATGTCGCTGAATACATGATCGTCTGTTCAGGCAGCTCCAAAACACATGTTCGCAGTATTGCTAATCATGTTGCTACGGAATCTAAGCATCATGGTGTAGCGCCACTCGGCGTTGAAGGAAACGAACATTCGGAGTGGGTACTGGTTGATTTAGGCGATGTGATTGTTCATGTCATGCAAGAGCCTATCCGTGACTTTTACGAATTAGAGAAACTTTGGGGCCGTAAATAATGCGTATTCAGCTGATCGCAGTCGGACAAAAAATGCCTGACTGGGTCAGCACTGGTTTTGTAACCTACGCCAAACGACTTCCGCCCGAATGTGCTTTAGAACTCATTGAGATTGCCGCGGGTAAACGTGGTAAAAATGCTGATGTCGCTCGCATCGTCAAACAAGAAGGCGATGCCATGTTGGCCGCCTGTGGCAAAGGCAATCGAATTGTCACTCTCGAAGTAACGGGTAAAGCTTTAACAACACCCCAGTTAGCACAAAGACTTGATGCATGGCAAATGGACGGGCGCGATGTGAGCTTGTTGGTTGGTGGTCCAGAAGGACTGTCTGCAGACTGCACAGCCGCTGCTGAAGAACGTTGGTCACTATCGCCACTAACACTGCCGCATCCCATGGTTCGGGTAATTCTAGCAGAAAGCTTGTATCGTGCTTGGAGTGTCAACGCAAACCATCCTTATCATCGCGAATAGACATGAGATCAAGAAACCGACAAACCATCAGAGACAGCCATGCTGAAGCCGCACTGTTTAATCGTCGTGTCGGTTTCGCCATGTTTGTGGTCGTCGTCGTGTTTAGTGTCTTGCTCTACAACATGTACACGTTACAGGTTGTGCAACATGAATCCTTTCAAACCCGTTCAAATGACAACCGAATCCGCGTTGTCCCAATAGCACCGAACCGCGGACTTATCTACGACCGCAATGGTATCTTGCTCGCTGAAAACCGCCCAGTATTGAGTTTGGAAATAACGCCCGAACGCGTCCAAAATCTTGAAGACACACTGCAACGACTGCAGCAACTGCTTAATCTTGATGATGAATCGGTGAGCGATTTTTATACAGCACAAAAACGTGAACGCCGGTTCCGTTCCGTAATCTTTCTCGACAGTTTGAACGAAGAGCAAATTGCACGCTTTGCGGTGCGACAACATGAATTCCCTGGAGTCAGTCTCGAAGCGCGATTGGTTCGTCACTATCCCTACGCAGATGCGCTCACACACGCACTGGGCTACGTCGCCAAGATTAATCGGAACGATGTGATTGAACTCCGTGAACAAGGTGTACAAGCCAACTATGCAGCCACGCGCACCATCGGTAAGCTAGGCGTAGAAGGCTTCTATGAGGAACAACTGCATGGCACCGTCGGCTATCAACAAGTCGAAGTTGATATACACGGTCGTATGCTACGCACGCTCAGTATCGAGCCGCCTATTCCGGGTCAAGATCTGTACCTCGAAATCGATTTACCTCTGCAACTCAAAGTCGATGAATTATTAGGCGACCAGCGAGGTTCGATCATTGTTATGGATCCGCGTGATGGCGGAATTCTCGCCATGGTGAGTAAACCCAGTTATAACCCTAACTGGTTTGCGCAAGGCATCTCTGTCGCTCAGTATCAAAGTTTGTTGCAGTCGCGACATTCGCCACTATTAAATCGCACCACCCAAGGCGGCTATCCGCCTGCATCAACCATTAAGCCACAGCTTGCGATTGTCGGTCTCGAAGAACAAATCATCACACCGGAGACCAAAATTTGGGATCCAGGTTGGTTTCAAATCAAAGGCGTGGACCATCGCTACCGAGATTGGTTGTCATGGGGTCATGGTTGGGTCAACGTGACCGATGCTATCGTCGAAAGTTGCGACACATTTTATTATGACCTCGCGTTAAAACTCGGTATTGATACTATATCCGAACACATGACACAGTATGGCTTTGGCGAATATACGGGTATCGATATTGCGGAAGAAACAGCAGCGGTCATGCCGTCACGAGGCTGGAAACGCGCTCGCTTTAATCAACCTTGGTATGCGGGTGAAACCGTATCCATTGGCATTGGTCAAAGTTATTGGACCTCGACACCCATGCAACTCGCTGTTGCCACTTCAGTCGTAGCGAATCGAGGGCAACGTCCGGTGCCGCGGTTACTAGGTGAGATTGGCGACGGGGATATTCGGCTTCCTGCCGTTGTGGAAGAGCGTCCGCCAGTCATCTTGAATAATCCTGAAAACTGGGAGATCGCGCGCGATGCAATGACCAAAGTGGTCACGTCGATTAAAGGTACTGCACGCACTGCGTTTAAAGATGCTACCTACACGTCCGCTGGAAAAACTGGTACTGCGCAAGTTATCGGTATCGCGCAAGATGCCGAATATGATGCAGAAAGCATTGCAGAAGAATATCGCGATAATGCCATGTACGTTGGCTACGCTCCGCATGACAATCCGGAAATTGTGATTGTGCTCGCGGTTGAGAACGCAGGCGGTGGCGGCAGTGTCGCCGCACCATTAGCCAGAAAAGTCATGGACTTCTATTTTAGTCAGGTAAATACCCTTGCAAACAACCGCTGAACGAGAAAGAAATCCTTGGTTGCAACGCTTCCACATTGATGGTCCGTTGTTTGTGGCACTGTTGGTATTAGCCGCGGTATCACTGGTGACCGTGTACTCTGCCAGTGGTCAGAATATGGCCATGCTGGAACGTCAGGTCATGCGTATTGGTGTGGCCTTTGTCGCCATGTTGTTTATAGCGCAGATCCCACTATCAGCGATACAGCGCTGGTCGCTCCCACTTTTTGCAGCAGGTCTGGCACTATTGCTGGCCGTGCTGTTGTTCGGTGAATCCAGTAAAGGCGCTCAGCGCTGGCTGAATATTGGTGTCGCCACGATTCAACCGTCTGAACTCATGAAGCTCGCGGTGCCCATGACTATCGCTTGGTTTATCGCTGAGCAAGGCATTCCGCCGCGTAAGCGGCGTCTGTTCGCAGCGATGATATTGTTGCTGGTACCTACGTTAATGATTGCCAAGCAACCTGACTTAGGAACCTCACTCCTGATTGCCAGCTCGGGCATTTTTGTGTTGTTTTTAGCGGGACCGAGTTGGCGACTGATTACAGCATTTATCGTCAGTATCGGTTCCTTTATTCCAGTACTCTGGATCTTTTTGATGCGCGACTATCAACGGCAGCGCGTTCTGACCTTGCTGAATCCAGAGAGCGACCCGCTGGGAAGTGGCTATCAAATCATTCAATCAAAGATTGCCATTGGTTCCGGTGGTGTAGAAGGGAAAGGTTGGCTTGAAGGCACGCAATCACAACTCGAATTTTTGCCAGAACGTCACACCGACTTTATCTTTGCAGTATTTGCCGAAGAATTCGGTTTGGTCGGCGTGATTGGATTGTTGCTGTTGTACAGTTTCATTATCTTCCGCGGCCTACAAATTGCGATGCGAGCACAGCAAATCTATCAAAAATTACTTGCTGGCAGTCTTATTTTGACCTTTTTCGTCTATGTCATGGTCAATATCGGCATGGTTTCAGGATTATTGCCGGTGGTAGGTGTGCCGTTGCCACTGATCAGTTATGGTGGCACCTCCATGGTGACACTACTCGCCGGATTTGGTTTATTAATGGCTATCGCCACCAACCAACGACTGGTGATGCACAACTAATTCGTTGTTCGTTTGTCGAACGCTTTGCTCTTCGTCCGCTGCGCTGCTCGAAGAGTGCGTAGCACGGACGAACAGTGAGTGAAACGAACGGACGAACAACGAAAATCGGGGTTTAGGGGGGAGTATGTTTGCTTATTTGATGGCTTTAGCCATATCTACACCGGTCACTGCAGACCGTGATGCGTTTATTGATGAGATGGTGAATCAGCACCAGTTCGATCGTGCTGAGGTCGCTGCTGTGCTTGACCGTGCGGAGCTCAATCAAGAGGTTTTGGATGCGATTCAACGCCCTTGGGAAGCGAAGCCTTGGCACCAATATCACCCTATTTTCCTGACCGAAAAGCGTTTAGCTGCGGGATTAAAGTTTTGGCAGCAGCATGCGGATACGTTAGCGCGTGCTGAGGCTGAATTTGGTGTGCCAGCAGCCGTCATCGTAGCGATTATTGGCGTTGAAACGTTCTACGGTGAATACAAAGGCAAGTATCCCGTGCTGGATGCGCTGTACACGCTAGGCTTCCACTACCCGCCGCGGGCTAAGTTCTTCCGCTCTGAGTTACAAGAATATCTGTTGCTCACCCGTGAAGAGAAACTCGATCTCGATGAACTCAAAGGCTCTTATGCCGGGGCTATGGGGTATGGTCAGTTTATTTCTTCGTCCTATCGCTATTACGCGATTGATTATGATGGTGATGGCGTTCGCGATTTATTGTCCAACCCTGTTGATGCGATTGGTAGTGTCGCCAACTACTTTGCTCGTCATGGTTGGCAAGCCGGGCAAACCGTCGCGGTCGAGTTGCCGGATTCCAGCGCGCATGCTGACTTAGTGACAACAGGAATGAAACCGGAACAAACGATTGCCGCGTTGCAAGAACAAGGACTTCAGCTGCCGCAAGGTGCAGCGCTCGACGCTACGCAACTGGCAAAAGTATTTGCCTTTGACCAGCCCGACAGCGTTGACTATTGGCTAGGTTTGCAAAATTTTTACGTGATCACGCGTTACAATCATAGCCCGCTTTATGCCATGGTTGTGCACCAATTCAGTGAGCAGTTAGCCCGTAATTATCATGACCAAGAATCTTCCCTTGAATAAAAGCCGCCACCTCATTGTGGTCGGCTTGGTGTGTACTTTGTTGGCTTGTTCAAGTAAGCCTGCAGGTCGCTATAGTCAGCAACATGACAGTATTCCAACGCGTCTGCCCACGGCTGCCGAATTGCTGGAGCCGACACCGAAGACTCTGCCGCCCAGCCGACAAGGCAATCGCACCTATGAACTTTTTGGTCGCACCTGGGAAGTGATGGGAGATGCGCGAGGATATACCGAAACAGGCACAGCGTCGTGGTATGGCGAAAAGTTTCACGGACATCTCACCTCAAATGGTGAAATTTATGACATGTACGCCATGAGCGCAGCGCACAAAACGCTACCACTACCGACTTATGTCCGTGTGACGAACCTCAACAATAACAAGAGTGTTGTCGTCCGCGTTAATGACCGTGGCCCGTTCCATGGTGACCGCATCATTGATTTGTCCTACGTAGCTGCCTATAAACTTGGTTTCTTAGCGAATGGTACGGCACCGGTTCAGATTGAAGCTTTGCATCCTGCGGTCGATAATCAAGAGCTCACGACGACCACTCCGATTGCTGCGGCCTCGACACAACAGTTCTATATTCAGGTGCATTCGGGACGTGATTTATCGCGATTAACCGCAGCTGCGCAGCAACTGACCGAAATTTATCAGGTTCCTGCAACTACCCAACCAAACAACGGTCTACATCGAGTAGTTCTTGGACCTTTTGCAGAAGCGCAGACTGACCGCCTTCTGCAGCAACTGAAAGCCGATGGTTATGCCGACGTTTTTCGCGTTTCTGCCGAGTAAGGCTCTGCCTTAACGCTTGAAACGTGGTAGGATCGCAGCCGTTTTAAACATTACGACAATAAAGAGATTGGAGCCCATGCATCGTCTGCTAAAGCAATTCGTCACCACATTCACTTTGGCCGCTATATTTGCCTCTGCGGCGCACGCTGCAATAGTCCCACCTGCCCCCACCATTAATGCCCGCGGTTATATCCTCTTGGATTACGACACAGGTACTGTATTGGTTGAAGGCAATGCGGACGAGCAACTGGCACCGGCAAGCCTCACTAAAATGATGACCAGTTATATTATTGGTCGTGAAATGCAGGCTGGTCGAATTTCGAATGATGATCTAGTGACCGTCAGCGAAAATGCGTGGGCTAAAAATTATCCTGATTCTTCAAAGATGTTTATTGAAGTAGGCAAACAGGTCAGCGTAGCCGACCTCAACCGCGGAATCGTGATTTCCTCTGGTAATGATGCCTGTGTGGCGATGGCAGAGCATATTGCCGGTTCTGAGGATGCCTTTGCCGACCTCATGAATACCTATGCTGTCGAACTCGGTCTCTCTGGCTCCAACTTTACCAATAGCCACGGTCTGCCTGACCCTGATCAATATACCACCGCCCGTGACATGGCGAATTTAGGTATGGCTCTGATCCGTGATGTGCCAGAAGAATATGCTTTGTATGCCGAGCAGTCGTTTACCTACAACAATATCAAGCAATACAACCGCAATTCATTGTTGTGGGATCGCAGCATGAATGTCGATGGCATCAAAACCGGTCACACCGAAGAAGCAGGCTACAGCTTAGTCACTTCGGCTACTGAGGGTGATATGCGGTTGGTTGCTGTAGTCATGGGCACCAGTAGCGAGCAAGCGCGTAAAGTTGAAAGCAAAAAGCTATTGAACTACGGCTTTCGTTATTTCGAGACGGTAACGGCTTACCAAGCTGGTGAGAGTTTTGTCGACCATCGTATTTGGGGTGGTGAGAGCGATACCATTGCTCTTGGTGTCGCCGACGAAATCGTCGTTACAATTCCACGCGGTCAACGCGATAATCTAAAAGCGAACTTTGAGTTGAGCCAAGAATTGGAAGCACCTATGGCTGCAGGCATGCAAGTGGGTACAGTGTACTTGCAATTAGATGGCAAAGACCTCGCCAGCTTTCCACTGGTGACGCTGAGCGCTGTCGAAGAAGGTGGTATGTTCAAACAACTCATGGATTGGGCAACGCGCAAGTTTAGCGAAGAATAATGCATGGCAGGGACTGTTTATTTAAATGGTCAGTGGTTACCCGCCGCACAAGCACAAGTCTCGGTCTTTGACCGAGGCTTTTTGTTTGCGGATGGCGTTTATGAAGTCATTCCCGTTTACGGCGGTCGGGCATTTCTCCTCGACCAGCACCTAGATCGGCTGCAACGCTCACTCCATGCTATTCAGATTGATTGCGCTGACGCACCTGATTGGCCCACCTGCATTACCCAACTCATTACCGAAAATCAGCTTGAACATGGCACCGTCTATCTACAAGTTACACGTGGTAGCAGCAGTCAACGCACTCATTTACCGAAGGGTATGTTACAACCCACTATCCTATTGATGACGCAAGCAGCGCCGCTGCATTGGGGCATTCCAGAACCAGCCAAAGCGGCGTTGTTAGAGGATATTCGCTGGCTTCGCTGTGACATCAAAAGTATCAGCTTGCTCGGTTCCGTATTGCTGAAACAAAGTGCTCAAGAACACCATGCTATTGAACCCATGTTGCATCGTGCCGGCATAGTCACTGAAGGTGCGGCTAGCAATTATTTCGGCGTCAAAAATGGTGTGCTGTATACCGCTCCCGCAAATCATCTCATCCTTGCTGGCATCACTCGAGACTGGGTCTTGAAATTAGCTCGTGACAACGCCATTGAAGTGCGAGAAGTAGCCTTTCGAGTGGATGAACTTAGTCAACTAGATGAATGCTTTCTGACAAGCACTAGCCGCGAGGTGCAGCCGATCGGTAGAATTGATGATATAATTATCGGCTCTGGTGGTTGTGGATCTATTACTCAGCAGTTGGCTGAGGCGTACCACAACAGTAAACGTCACCATATGGGGATGCAGTAATGGAAAAAACCCGATTTGATGAACTGGTCGAGTTCCCCTGCCACTTTACTTTTAAAGTGATGGGCGTAGCGACCCCGGAATTACCTGACAAGGTGGTTGCGGTGGCGAAAGCGCATGCACCGCATGACGACTATGCCCCGAGCGTGAAGCCGAGTAGCAAGGGCAATTATCATTCCGTTTCGATTCGGATCCGCGTCGAAAGTCAGACTCACATTGAAACCGTCTATCGTGCACTCAGCGATATTGACGAAGTTCGCTATGTCCTCTGAGCCTTCAGTCGCCACTTCATTAACTATTCGCCATCTTGGCAGGCAGCCCTACGAACCAGTTTGGGCGGCCATGCAGCGGTATACCGATGAGCGAACTGATGCGAGCACCGACGAACTCTGGGTACTTGAGCACGAACCGGTATTTACCCAAGGTCAAGCCGGCAAAGCTGAACACCTGCTTGCTCCTGGTGATATCCCAGTCGTGAAGGTCGATCGGGGTGGCCAAGTAACCTATCATGGTCCGGGGCAGCTGGTGGTGTATTTTCTACTCGATATTCGCCGTCTCAAGATCGGGGTTCGGCAATTGGTTTCACATATTGAGGAAACCATCGTCGAGCTCATGGCAAGCTATGGTGTCGAAGCTGCGGCTCGACCCGATGCCCCAGGCGTTTATGTTAACAATGAAAAACTTTGTTCACTCGGATTGCGTATTAGAAAGGGCTGCTCGTTTCACGGTCTCGCCCTGAATGTGGACATGGATTTATCACCTTTTTTACGCATCAACCCCTGTGGTTATGCAGGCATGCAAATGGTCCAATGCCGTGAACTTAATGGACCACAAACCGTTGGCGAAGCTGCGGCAAAAGTAACGCAATTGTTCGCGCAACGGATCGGTTATACTGCCATTCAAAATTGTACAGGATTTAGCAACGCTTATGTCAAAGCCAGTGAGAGTTGAACCCGGAGTTAAACTACGCGATGCCGATAAAATGGCATTGATTCCGGTCAAAGTAGTTCCAACTGAGCGCGATCAAATGCTTCGCAAGCCCGAGTGGTTGAAAGTGAAGCTGCCGGCATCAACGCAACGCATTGATGAAATTAAGCAGGCCATGCGCAAGCATGGATTGCACTCTGTGTGTGAGGAGGCCTCGTGCCCGAACTTGCCAGAATGTTTCAATCATGGCACGGCGACGTTCATGATTTTGGGTGCTATTTGTACGCGTCGGTGTCCATTTTGCGATGTCGCACATGGTCGCCCACTCGCCCCTGATCCAGATGAAGCCGTGAAGCTCGGTCAGACCATTCGCGATATGAAAGTGAAATATGTAGTCGTGACTTCGGTGGATCGTGATGATCTCCGCGACGGCGGTGCACAGCACTTCGCTGATTGTATTCGTGAAATCAGAGCACACACACCAAGCATCCAAGTTGAGGTGTTAGTTCCGGATTTTCGTGGTCGCATGGATATCGCTCTCGACATCCTCACCGGCGAAGCGCCTGATGTGTTTAATCACAACTTAGAAACGGTACCGCGCATGTACAAGGCAGCGCGTCCAGGTGCGAACTACCAATGGTCACTGGATTTATTGCAGCGCTACAAAGCGGCTCGACCAGACATTCGCACCAAGTCAGGGTTAATGGTTGGACTCGGTGAAACCAATGAAGAAATTCTTGATGTCATGCGCGACTTAAGAGCGCATGATGTTGATATGTTGACGATTGGCCAATACTTACAGCCAAGTCGTCACCATTTGCCGGTGACACGTTATGTGACGCCAGCGGAGTTTGAAATGTTTCGTGAAGAGGGTGAAGCAATGGGCTTCACTCATATCGCGAGCGGTCCATTGGTCCGTTCGTCTTATCATGCCGACCTACAAGCGGCAGGCAAGGAGGTTAAATGAGTACCTTGATTTGGTGTTTATTAATAGCTGGTTTGTTGCCGATTGCTGCGAAAGCCCCAGTCGTTTACTTCCAAAACCGAGAAAAAGGGTACGATAATCGTCACCCGCGCGCTCAACAAGCTCGTTTGACTGGTGCTGGAGCACGTGCGGTAGCTGGGCATTACAATGCTTATGAAGCCTTTCCTCTGTATGCAGCAGCTATTCTACTAGTTATCGCGACTGAGCAAGTCACCACCACGAATATTACCTTGGCCATGAGTTTTATTGGCCTGCGTGTGGTCTATCATGTGCTCTATTTGGCGAACTTTGACAAGCTCCGCAGCCTCATTTGGTTATTTGCGCTGCTCTGTCCGGTCATCATGATTGCTCAAACCGCAACCGCCGTAGTAACCCTCCCGTAAAACTGCGTTCAGTAGAGCGCAGCTTACTGTTGCGCTCTACGAATCAGCTCCAAATACAATTCAGGCCAGCGATTGGTATCGTGGTACTGCATTGCAGTAAAGAAACCGACTGGGCGCCAAGCATAGCCCTCAGCATGCGCACAGGTATTGATACTGTGTAAGCCCACTTGCTGACTATTACGAGTACCTAACCGCCAACGCCCGTCACTCTGCGGTACGCCAAGTTGTTGCCAACTCGAAACGGCATCGCGCCATGGCAGCTCAGCCCAAAGCGTTTGTAATTCAAGCGCCGACAACACTTCTCTCTCGGTCACGACCACATTTAAACTATTGCCACTGTAACGCCCTGCACAAAAGTTCTGCGCAAGACTTGGACTCATTGCATATTCATCCACTAATCCGAGCCAATGGCCAATTTCATGGGCCATCAGCATGACATCAGCTCGCTCTGGCAGCATCAGTACTCGCGGATCCACGCTGGCAATAAAGCTTCCACGAAACACAATGTGTTGTGAGGCTGCTTCACTAGGTAACAACGGTAAAGTACAGCGTTGGCGCTGACGAGCCCCTTCAATATCACAGTCTAATTCTAGTGTCGGATAGCGTTTCACTTGCAGGCACGGCGTAAACTCGGACAAGGGATGGTTTTGCCAATCCTGTAACAGCTCAGCATAGAAATGGTCATCCGCCTCATGGGGCGGAATCCATATCTGAATTGGATTCGAACAGGAAGACTCCACATACGATGCTAATGGATCGAGGAGCGGTGCAGGCAACCATTGTTGGTGCCACTCCGTTCGGTCAAACGGCAATTGCCATGGCGGCTGTGTGGACGCAGCAAGTGCTGGGGCAACCCACATAAAACAAAGCGCAGTAATAAAACGCTGCAAGCAGGACATCAGAATAGGCCTACGCAGAGGTTGAGGCAGACGAACGCTGACGTTTCAATTCAATAGCTCGTTGTGATCGTAAGATTTCAACTTCAGCAAATCGGTGCTCGAGGAACATGAATACATTGGTGCCCATCGCTAAACGAAAATAGACCATCGCAGTAGCATGCTCGCCCTGCTGTTGTTTCAACTTGCCGAGATAGAAATAGGTTTCGCACATTCGTTCGGCCATCGTCTCGTCAGCACCCAGATTGCGAGTCGCATACCGATCGATGAAATCTTGTTCTTTGACCACGCCGAGCATTAAATCAGTGAGCACCCAGCCCCATTCTGTCGTTCCATGACGCACACGATTCTGTGCGAGATGAGTACGCGCAGCCTCGATATCCACTTCGAGCTCGGCGAGATACAGCCAAATGGCTCGATAAGGATCTTCGGGTGCGCGATCATAAAACAACTTAAAATCATCGACCGCTAGGTCAAACCGCCCATCATAATAAGCTGTGACACCTCGATTAAGGTGCGCGTATGGATGTTCTGGGTCGAGTTCTAACGCCGCTTCTAGAGCTTCATACGCAAATTCAAACTCTTCAATTTGCGAGTAGTGAATACCCAAATAATTATAGGCATCGGCTAAGCGCGGGTCATAATCGAGGGCATGGTTGAAATCAATCCGTGCTAGGGCTAACAAGCCCAGCGCATCGTGTAATGAGCCACGACGATAGAGTAATTGCGCTTTATTTTCCGCATCGAGCTCGAGATCATGTGCCAACACTTCATTGAGCTTGGCAATTTCAAGTTGATACCGAATATCGGCTTGCTGCGGCGTGACCACCATCAAGTTTGCAAGAATTTTCGACTGTTCGCTGGTTGGTGCCAAAGCACACCCTTGCAGTAATGCTAGAACACCGAGCAACCAGCCCCACTGACTTCGCATGCGTGTTTCCTTTTCATTGTCGTCTCGCCATCATAACGCAAGCGGCCCCAAAAAAGAAAAGGAGCCAGCGGCTCCTTTTCAAACTTTTTGTAAGCAAAGACAATTATTCGTCGTCAGCTTGCTCGGTTGGCGCTTCCGCAGCTGGAGCTGGTTCCGCTGCTGGCTTATCAGCAACTTCTTTCATGCTCAAACGGACACGACCTTGACGGTCAATTTCTAATACCTTAACCGGCACTGTATCACCAACTTTCAGATACTCATTCACATCATTCACGCGCTCTTCAGCGATTTGTGAAATGTGAACCAAGCCATCTTTACCCGGTAAAATAGTCACAAATGCGCCGAAATCGACGATGCGAGCCACTTTACCCTGGTAGATACGACCAACTTCGACATCAGCGGTAATTTCTTCGATACGCGCAATGGCAGCGTCAGCAGACGCTTGGTCCGTTGCAGCGATGCGAACAGTACCGTCATCGTTGATTTCGATATTGGTGTTGGTTGATTCAGTCAGTTCACGAATGACCGCACCACCTTTACCAATCACGTCACGAATCTTGTCAGGGTTGATTTTCATGGTGTGATAGCGTGGCGCATAGTTCGATAACTCAGTGCGTGCACCAGAAATCGCTTCGTCCATCACTTTCAAAATGTGTAAGCGAGCGGCTTTCGCTTGCTCCAACGCTTTTTCCATGATTTCACGAGTAATACCGTCAATTTTGATGTCCATCTGCAATGCAGTGACACCATCAACGCTACCCGCTACTTTAAAGTCCATGTCACCTAAGTGATCTTCGTCACCCAAGATGTCCGATAGTACAACGTATTCGTCGCCTTCTTTCACCAAGCCCATGGCAATACCAGCAACCGATGCTTTAATCGGAACACCAGCATCCATCAACGCTAACGAGGCACCACAAACAGAAGCCATAGAGCTAGAGCCGTTTGATTCAGTGATCTCAGATACCACGCGAATGGTGTACGGGAATTCTTCTTGTGATGGCATAACCGCTTGCACACCGCGCTTCGCTAATCGGCCATGGCCAATTTCACGACGTTTTGGTGAACCGACCATACCGGTTTCGCCAACACAGTACGGAGGGAAGTTATAATGCATCATAAAGCGGCTATTGGCGCTGCCTGCAATGTCATCAATAATTTGTGCATCACGCTCAGTACCTAAAGTAGCCGTGACTAACGCTTGCGTTTCACCACGGGTGAATACTGCAGAACCGTGTACGCGTGGTAACAAACCTGTCGCAATGTGCAATGCACGAACCATATCAACATCACGACCATCAATACGCTTCTCGCCAGCAATAATGCGGCGGCGTACGACTTCACTTTCTAGGCCATGGAAAATGTCGCCGATTTCTTTCGCTGACAAGGTTTCATCAGCGGCAGTCAGTTGCTCAATGACGCTTGCTTTCAATTCTGAAATTTTCGCGTAACGCTCTGCCTTCTCAGTGATCAAATAAGCATCACCGATGCCCGCTTCTGACACTTCACGAACTTTCGCAATCAACGCATCGTTTTTCGCTGGAGCAGTCCATTCCCACTTCGGTTTGCCAGCTTCAGCAGCAAACTCGTTGATAGCGGTGATCACGCCTTGCATTTGCTCGTGACCGTAAACGACCGCGCCTAACATGGCGTCTTCGCTCAACATCTCAGCTTCTGATTCAACCATCAATACGGCACCGGCAGTACCAGCAACCACTAAATCAAGTTTCGAGACTTCCAACTCATCGCGAGTCGGGTTTAAGACATACTCACCATCCACAACACCCACACGTGCAGCACCGATTGGACCTGCAAACGGCACGCCGGAAATAGCTAATGCTGCAGACGTACCAATCAAGGCAACGATGTCTGGAGATACTTGTGGATTGACCGAGATAACCGTCGCTACAACCTGAACTTCGTTGTTGAAGCCTTCAGGGAACAGTGGACGGATTGGACGGTCGATGAGACGACAAGTCAGTGTTTCGTTTTCTGATGGGCGGCCTTCACGTTTGAAAAAGCCACCTGGAATTTTACCCGCAGCGTAGGTACGCTCTTGATAATTCACGGTTAAAGGGAAAAAGTCTTGGCCTTCTTTAGCCTCTTTTTTAGCAACCACTGTCACTAGTACAGTAGTGTCATCCATACTGGCCAAAACTGCGCCAGTTGCTTGGCGCGCCATCGCACCAGTTTCTAATGTTACGGTATGCTGACCGTATTGGAATTGCTTCGTAATCGGATTCACGTTTTAGTTTCCTTCACTCTTCTCTTACTTATGATTTCTTACTTTCTGGTCAAATTTTACATATATCTTAAAGAAAAAAGGGGCCACAAAGGCCCCTTTTTTTGAACAATGCTTAACGACGGATTTTCAGTCGCTCAATCAGGCTTGCGTATCGCTGATTGCTTTTACGCTTCAGGTAGTCCAACAATTTACGACGTTGGCTAACCATGCGTAACAGACCACGACGTGAGTGGTGATCTTTCGCGTGTTCTTTAAAGTGGCTCTGTAACTCGTTAATGTTCGCAGTCAGCAACGCTACTTGAACTTCTGGTGAACCAGTGTCGTTTTCGCCTTGACCAAATTCTTTAACGATTTCAGCTTTTTGTGCCGCAGTTAGTGACATATATTACTCCTGATAAATGAATATTGTCAGTGCCGATCACTAATTCAGCACTAACCCAATCGCCGTGCATTATACGGACTAACCTTGCTAAACGCAATCACACGAAGTGCTTAAATCAATGGAATTCCGTTCAAAACACGTTTCGGAATCACGTGTCCGTCACGATGCCAACCGATGCCAAGAAAACAACCATCTTCGTGCCGAACAATTCGCCAAAATTCAGTCTCTCCGACAGCTGTCTCAGCTGGCCAACGCGCCGGATTACCACTACAGAATTTGCCGACTTCGGCACCGCCAACACACAACGTCGGCAGCTGCTGAATCACACAATCATTGGGTTGCAACATAGCCTCAATAGCCGCGTAATCTGGCTCGGGTTCTTCGCGGTTCGGAGCCAGTGCAGCCAGATCGTCAATAGTCACCCAAGGACCTTCAACACCCTCTATCCAAGTGCGATGTAAAGCGGCGACATGAGCACCACACCCGAGCCGTTGGCCGAGGTCATCAATCAAGGTTCGAATATAAGTGCCCTTACTACAGGTGACTTCCAGTTTGAGCTGGTCGTTCGAAAAATCGAGAAATTGAATCGAGCGAATGTGAATAGTTCGCGTCTTACGCGGCACATCAATACCCAGTCGTGCGTAGTAATACAGCGGCCTGCCTTCGTACTTGAGTGCTGAGTACATTGACGGTGACTGACTCTGTTCACCTTCAAACTCAGGCAATAACGAACGAATGGTGGCCTCATCAACGGTGACCGGTTGCTGCGATACCACCTCACCTTCCGCGTCACTGGTGGTCGTGCGAACACCAAGTTGAGCAGTTACTTGATAGGTTTTGTCGGCTTCAACGTTCGTGCGGATGCCACTGCGAAACGCTTGATCGAGCAAGAAAACGTCGATTTGCGCTATTACAGTGTTATCTATGACCTGATTGATGAAGTGAAATTGGCGATGGGCGGCATGCTTGCCCCTGAGTTCAAGCAACAAATCATTGGCTTGGCCGAAGTTCGTGATGTCTTCAAATCACCGAAAATTGGCGCGATTGCAGGTTGTATGGTGACCGAAGGTATCGTGAAGCGCTCAGCGCCGATTCGCGTCCTACGTGAGAACGTGGTGATATTCGAAGGCGAGCTGGATTCATTGCGCCGCTTCAAAGATGACGTTGCAGAAGTCCGTAACGGTATGGAGTGTGGTATCGGCGTGAAGAACTACAACGACGTCAAAGTGGGTGACCAAATCGAAGTATTTGAAACCATCCAAGTCGAGCGGAGTCTGTAACCTACTATGGGAAAAGACTTTAGTCGTACCGACCGCGTCGGACAGCAGTATCAGCGAGAAATCGCGATGATACTCCAACGAGAAATCAAAGACCCGCGGGTGAGCTTGGTCACGGTTTCCGCAGTTGAAGTATCGCGCGATCTCGCTTATGCCAAAGTATTTGTCACCTTCATGCAAGATGACGACAATGCGGTCAAAGCGGGCTTGAAAGTGCTGAATGAGGCCTCTGGTTTCATTCGGTCACTGCTGGGTAAGCGCGTACGTGCGCGGATTACTCCAGAACTGCGGTTTGTTCATGACCCATCGTTGAACGAGGGGATTCGCATGTCGCGGCTCGTTGATGAAGCGATTCGTAATGACAAACAACGCTCAGGTTCGAAAGACGGAGACGAATAAATGGGACGAAGAAAGTCAGGCCGCGATGTGAGCGGTGTGATTTTGCTCGACAAACCATTGGCTGTAACCTCGAACGCCGCACTACAACAGGTGCGGCGTTTTTTTAATGCCAATAAAGCGGGTCATACTGGCGCTCTCGATCCACTGGCAACCGGTTTGTTGCCCTTGTGTTTTGGCGAGGCTACCAAGGTTTCTCACTTTGCTCTTGAAGCCGACAAAACCTATCAAGTAA
>PYVG01000158.1 GCA_003030745.1 Pseudidiomarina aestuarii
CATTGGAAGGCATTTATGTCATCAAGCGCTTTGAGCGCGAAACGGGTGACATTGATGTGATTTTGGGCGGTACCGGCGGTGCGATTCGTCCTACCCCATCACCTGACGGTAAATACTTGGCGTACATCAAGCGTGAAGACTTCGACAGCGAGCTGTATTTGTATGACCTCGAGTCAGGCGAAGAAACACGTTTGTACACCGAGCTGGATCGCGACATGCAGGAAACTTGGGCGATCCACGGCGTGTATCCAACCATGGATTGGACGCCAGATGGCAAGCACATGATTTTCTGGGCAGGCGGTAAAATTATGAAGCTCAATGTGGCTGAAAAGTCAGCGAACATCATTCCGTTTAGCGTCGAAACCACCAAAAAAGTGCAACAAGCACTGCGTTTTGAGACCAACTTAGACCAAGACAACTTCAAAGTGAAAATGCTGCGTATGGTGCAAGTGGCACCGAACGGCAAGCAAGTGACTTATGAAGCCTTAGGCCATTTGTATCAGCGCGGTTTGCCAAGCGGTGAGCCAGAGCGTCTGACGGATCGTGATGGAGCTTGGGAGTTGTATCCCACCTATTCACGTGACGGCAAAAAACTGGCGTATGTGACTTGGGATGACCAGAAGCAGGGTCAAATTATTGTTCGTGATGTCGCTTCAGGGCGTGAGCAAGTGCTTGATACCGGCATGGGTAAATTCGTGGAGCCCGTGTTCGCGCCAGACGGCAAGAGCTTGGTGTATCGGAAAATTC
>PYVG01000159.1 GCA_003030745.1 Pseudidiomarina aestuarii
AGGTGAGTGAGCCAGGTGAAGAAGGGTATTTGTTCGTCATGGAAGATACTGCAACTGGCGAGATTGTCGGTTGCAGCGGTATTGAGGCTGCGGTCGGTTTGACCGATGCCTTCTATCATTACCGGCTAGGCAAAGTCATTCATCACTCGAAAGAACTCGATGTCTACAACGCACTTGAAACCCTGACTTTGTGTAATGACTACACAGGTGTAAGTGAACTCTGCACGCTATTCCTTCGTGAACCCTACCGCAAAAATATGAATGGCCGGGTGTTGTCGCGGTTTCGCATGTTGTTTATGGCTGAGTTTAGAAAGCGCTTCAGTCAATTTGCGATTGCAGAAATGCGGGGTGTATCCGATGTCGATGGTCAATCACCATTCTGGGGTTGGTTACAGAAGCACTTCTTCTCAATGGACTTTACCCAAGCTGACTACCTTACCGGTATCGGTGAAAAGACCTTCGTGGCCGAATTGATGCCGCGTTACCCTATTTACGTCAAGTTATTGGACGAGGCGGCGCAAGCCGTGATTGGGAAGGTTCACGAGAACACCAGACCAGCGCTGCGGATGCTCGAGAATGAAGGTTTTCGATTCCGTGGCTATGTCGATATTTTTGACGCCGGTCCAACCGTGGAAGTAGAAGTGGAAAATATTCGTAGCGTGCGCGACAGCCGCCGACTGCCAGTAAAAATTGGCGTAGTCACTGACGGTCACGCTTATATTGTATGGAACAGCTGCGTCGCTGATT
>PYVG01000160.1 GCA_003030745.1 Pseudidiomarina aestuarii
AATTCGGCCACGAAGGTCTTTTCACCGATACCGGTAAGGTAGTCTATATGCCTATCAACAATTGGGTATTACCCCAGATATTCTGGCATCTGCCAAATCATTAGGTGGCGGTTTTCCAATTGGTGCGATGTTAACTACGAAAGCCATTGCTGAGCATCTCAAGCCAGGTACTCACGGTAGTAGTTATGGCGGTAACCCGCTGGCCTGCGCTGTGGCTGAAGCTGTATATGACGTCGTCAATACCGATGAAGTATTGGAAGGTGTCAAACAGCGCGAGAAAATGTTCAAGCAAAAGCTCGCTGAAATCAATGCCAAGTACAACGTCTTTAAAGACATTCGTGGCCAAGGCATGTTGCTGGGTGCTGAACTTGCTGACCAATACGAAGGGAAAGCGCGCGACTTCTTAAACGCCGGTGGTGAAGAAGGTGTGATGGTGTTGGTCGCAGGACCAAGCGTGATTCGTTTCACTCCGTCGCTAGTCATTCCCGAAGCAGATATTCACGAAGGTCTTGCTCGATTCGAACGCGCTATCGCGAAAGTTGTTGGTTAAGCTAGCCCAGCGCTAGCGGAGACACATTATGTTAGTGGTTCGTCCCATTACGCCGCAAGATTATGCGGCGTTATACACATGTGCGGTAGAATCAGGACATGGCTTTACTTCACTGCCTGTTGACGAAAAGCTATTGCGTCGTCGCATTGCGCGAGCGCAAGAGGCGTTTGCGCGTGAGCAGGTGAGTGAGCCAG
>PYVG01000161.1 GCA_003030745.1 Pseudidiomarina aestuarii
ACGCGCTCTAGCTCCACCTCCCCGACAGAGCGGACGAGACGGGCCGGTGGTGCGCCCCCCGCCGGGGCGGGGGGATCCCACCTGGGCCGGCGCGCGCCGGCTTTCACCTTCATTGCGCCGTGGGGGCTCGAGGGCACCCTCTGACTCGCGCGCGCGTTAGCCTCCTTGGTCCGTGTTACAAGACGGGTCGGGTGGGTGGCCGGCATCACCGCGGTCCTCGGGCGCCCTTTTGGACGTGGGCCTGTCCCCGCCCTGGGCGGCACGGCGCGGTCGGAAACGGACTGAGGACAGTCCGTTCCGGTCGACGCACGCGCCGGGAGCGAGGGGCCCCGTCCCTCCGAGCCCCCCCCGAGAGAGGGGCCGGAGAGAAGGCGCGGAGGACACTGCCCGCGGCCCCGGGTAGCAAGCGGCGAAGTCGGGGCGAGGGGGCGCTGTAAAGCTCGAGGCCGGAGCCGCGAGCCACCTTCGCCCCCGAACCCTTCCAAGCCGAACCGGAGCCGGTCGCGGCGCACCGCCGACGGAGGAAGTGCGCCCGGCGGCGGCCGAGCTCCGTCCGGGCGCCGGTCCCCCTCCCCCGAGAGGGGGGGGATCCGAGCGCACCGGACGGGCCGACCAGCCCCGCCGGGTTGAATCCTCCGGGCGGACCGTGCGGACCCCACCCGTTTACCTCTCAACGGTTTCACGCCCTGTTGAACTCTCTCTTCAAAGTTCTTTTCAACTTTCCCTCACG
>PYVG01000162.1 GCA_003030745.1 Pseudidiomarina aestuarii
GGCGCGACCTTTCGTTCGCCAATCAACGGTGAAAAGATTCTTTTGACCCCAGAAAAGTCGATGGAAGTGCAACGTGATCTGGGCGCTGACATTGTCATGATTTTTGATGAATGTACGCCACATCCGGCAACTGAGGAGCAGGCGCGTACATCGATGGAATTGTCATTGCGTTGGGCACAGCGCTCGAAGCAAGCGCATGGCGACAATCCTTCGGCATTGTTCGGTATCATTCAGGGCGGTATGTATGAAGAGCTGCGTACCGAATCATTGAACGGGCTTACAGACATTGGTTTTGATGGTTACGCCATTGGTGGTTTGAGTGTCGGTGAACCGAAAGAAGATATGATGCGTGTACTCGATCATATCGCGCCGGAAATGCCAGCGGATAAGCCGCGCTATCTGATGGGTGTGGGTAAGCCAGAAGACCTCGTTGAAGCGGTACGACGTGGCGTCGACATGTTCGATTGTGTGATGCCAACGCGGAATGCTCGTAATGGTCACTTATTCGTAAGCACAGGTGTGGTGAAGATTCGTAATGCAGTGCATCGCACCGACACCGGACCACTGGATTCTGAGTGTGACTGTTATACCTGCCAGAACTATTCGCGTGCGTATTTGCATCACTTGGATCGCTCCAATGAAATGCTCGGTGGTCGCTTAAACACGATTCACAACTTGCACTACTATCAGAAAGTGATGCGCGATTTACGTGAGGCGATTGC
>PYVG01000163.1 GCA_003030745.1 Pseudidiomarina aestuarii
ACCTGCGTTGAAGCGGAGTTATTTCGGTGAGCCTACCTTGGTTACGCCCGTTGTGGCAGCAACTCAACACAGATCTGCACAGTGGCCGTTTGAGCCATGCCCATTGTTTTCCCTGGCAACCGGAATTGGGACTCGACCGATTCATTCAAACCTGGATTGAGATGTTGCTGTGTTTACAGCCATCCCAACGCGCTTGCGGACAATGCAAAAGTTGCTTGCTGGGCAAAGCAAAGACGCACCCTGATTTTTATGAACTCAGCAGTGACGACGGCAAAGCTATTGGCATTGATGCAGTGCGCAGTCTGACTATGAGTCTTCAACAAACAGCCAATCAAGCGGGTCGTAAGGTCGCATGGATACGTGATGCTGAATTATTGACCGTAGCTGCCGCCAACGCACTCTTAAAAACATTGGAAGAGCCAACCGCAGAAACTATTCTGATTGTCTCAGCAAGCCGTCCACGCCTGTTATTACCGACGTTGCTGAGTCGTATGCAAAAGCACACCGTTAGCAGCCCTGCAAGGGCCGAAGTCGAGGTTTGGTTGCAGCAACAGCTTGGGCGTACATTGACCGCTGATGAGCAGCCTTGGTTGCAACGTTTAGAGCATGCGCCACTGACTTTGCTGGCTAAACTCCGCGGCGAGGTCGACAGTCAGTCGCCGGCGGCATTTGAGGCCGACGCGCATGCAGCAGTTGAACAACTGATTCAAGCGATCTGT
>PYVG01000164.1 GCA_003030745.1 Pseudidiomarina aestuarii
TGTCTTTGTTCGCAGTGGCAGTGCAGTAGCCAAAGCAGGCATTAGATTTTATCGACCGCAGTCATTATTTGCTCGCAGCGATAATCGATTGGAACAGGCGAATTTATTTAATCCGTTCTGGGAGGGGCAGTTGCAGTCGTTGACGCAGTTGGACCGACAACTGTTGCTGCGGCAGGATGCACTTGAGGACAACCAGTGATGAATAGTTCTCGACGTCAATGTGGTGCTGGATTAATGGAAACGATGCTGTTTTTGGCAGTGTTCACTTGGTTGCTCAGTTCAGGGTTAGTTTGGCTGTGGGATACCGGTGAACAAGCACTGATAAAAATTAACTTCAGTCGATCAGAGTTGTTGCAGCCGCTGTGGGAGTCTCGCCACGGCAAGCTTAGTGACCAGGACCACTTCGCTAGAACTGTCAGTCCAATTCTCAACCCATTGCGGCAATGGGGCGACATCAACCTGCCAAACGCAACGTTGCGGGTCTTACCTGCAAGTTCCGACTCGATTGCTCTTGCGGTTCTCGAGAATAGTTGGTCGCCAACCTCATTCAATGAGCTATCTGAACGCCAACGAAATCTAACCAGTTTCGGACAACTACAGCGGTCTGGATTACATCGAGTCGTGCATGGTTTCGGAATTTTACCGATTGCACGAGAGTTCGCTGAGAAGTCCTTTCGATTCGGCTGGAGCAATCCTGACGCAACGCTCTTCGA
>PYVG01000165.1 GCA_003030745.1 Pseudidiomarina aestuarii
CTCAGCAATTTGGACTGCAAGTTCGATCATCGGAACCTGCTGTGCCTGGCGCCAACGAATGCGATTCATCACTTCAGGATAGTCCTGTTCCAAATGGTCGAAGTGCTCTTGCGCAGAGCTATCAAGGTCGCCGCGTAAGAGGATCACGTCCCCATCGTGCTCAACAATCAACTCTGGGAAATTCGCTTGGAGCTGTTCTAGATCTGCGTGTAAACGTCGATTTATCGGGGCTTGAATGTGAACCCGTATTGTTTGTGGAGCGCGATTGGGGGCTAGTAATAGAATTTCACTGTGTCCCGGCGCCAACCCGCTGATGACGAGCTGATTATTCTGAATCAGTTGAGCTTGTAACAGCTGTTCACTACCAACCACCACATCACTGCCTTCCTCGACATGAATGAGGAACGTTTGCCCTATTTCGATTTCGTAATTTTTTGCCTGCGCTTCAGGATTGGATGGACTCTCGGCGCTAACTTTAAACGACACTGCAGTGACACTAATGAGGATAAAGATTACTAGGATTCGGGTTGGGCTTATCACTGCACGCGCTCCTGCTGAAAGAAGTGAAGTCTCGACTGCTTTGCGATGGATTGAATAGGTTTGGATTCCGGATGCCGCAACCAGACACTCAACGACTGAAAGCGATACTTCTCAAACATACTCGCTTGTGCAGTGCTCATGGCTATGGTCGCAGTGGTCGGCCAGGTT
>PYVG01000166.1 GCA_003030745.1 Pseudidiomarina aestuarii
TGCATTTGGCCTGCCTGACCGTGGACGCATTCAAGTAGGCTACAAGGCTGATCTAATAGCGGTTACTGAGTCACCACTCGACAACCTAGAATCATTACTCACACTGGCAAAGATTTGGAAGAATGGCTTTGCGGTAGCCTTCGAATATTAAACGTTAATGCGGTACCACAAGGCATAGAGCGCGGGGACAAACAACAGAGTGATTATTGTGCCCACGCCAACTCCGCCAATAAGAACATAGGCAAGTGGTCCCCAGAAGCTATCCTGGGTTAGTGGCACAAATGCGAGCATGGCAGCGAGCGCTGTGAGAATAACTGGGCGAGCACGCTGTACCGCAGCCTCCACCACAGCCCCAAATGTTTCCATTCCGTCTTTCAGGTTGTCGGACACTTGCTGCGTCAAAATCAAGGTATTGCGCATCAAGATGCCAGCTAAACCGGTCAAACCTAGCAATGCCACGAAGCCAAACGGTTGGTTGAATACCAGCAGCGCCAGTACTGCACCAATCAAGCCAAGCGGGGCTGTCGCAAAGACCATGAAGGTGCCACTAAACGAGCGCATTTGCAGCATGATGAAAATGAGCATCAGCGCCACCATCACCGGCTGCAATTTCTGCAACGAACCTTCCCCACGACTCGACTGCTCCACCGAACCACCAATTTCTATTCGATAGCCCACCGGCAGGTTTTCACGAAAATCGGCGATTTG
>PYVG01000167.1 GCA_003030745.1 Pseudidiomarina aestuarii
CCTGCAAATAGCCTTGCTCATGGAGGAGCTGCAACACGGACCGAAGATGTGAACCTGCGGGGATCTCAATCAACGCAGGCTCGTCAGTGCTCATGAGCGCAGCAGGCATTACTAGTGGCTGCTGCAGCGTTTTCTGGGCCCACCAGTAACCGGCCCCTGCCACAATCAACGTGCCACAAACTAAACCGAGAGCGATATTTCGGATTGCCACCACGTACTCACACCTTTTGGTAGTATCGGAGCGCTAAATGGATGCCCCTGGAACTCAGCAACAGGACGCGGGCCCATGACACTGTTGACCAAGAATACTTGATCCGCAGTAAATAGCACATCGGTTCCGGCACGAACAATCTCAACCGTACCGAGAATGTTCTCATTTAACAACTGGGTTCGGGCGACGCCGTTAATTCCAGCATGGACTAAACTGGGCGTAAACCATTGCTCACCGCAACGCCAAAACACATTACTGCTAATGCTCTCAACTACAGCCTCCGATTGATCTGTCACTACCAGTTCATCGCAATCCCGTTGGTTGAGCTCTTGAGTCAACATCACTTGCTCTAACCGATTCAACGTTTTTAAGCCAGCAAACGCGGGTTGTTCAGCTAATTTTAAGCGCGCCAATTGCATCTTTAACGGCTGTGTGGGCACTTCTGGAATGGGGCTGACACTCGCGTACCAATGGGGTTCAGCTTGGCTTTGACGGG
>PYVG01000016.1 GCA_003030745.1 Pseudidiomarina aestuarii
GAATTCAAGCACATGACTTCCAGTTCTCCGCATGGAACGGCCTCTATCCTAATATGGCAGCTGATCAAACCTTTGTCCGCGAGCTCTGTGCGCGTTTCGGCTGGCGGCGTCAGGCTCATCAAATGGTTCTTGAAGGCGGAGCAGTGAGTAGCAACGGTGCTGGCGTGGTGTGTTGGAGTCGCAGTAGTATCGAGCGTAATAGTGGGCTCAGTGGCGCATCGAGCTACGTGAGAGACCGCCTACAACAGTCGTTAGAAAAGACCATCCACGCAACCCATCATCTCTGGTTCAATTCGACCTATGCTGCGGATGAGACCGGCGGTCATATCGATAATATGGCGCAGTTTCTGGCGCCGGACCTGCTCGCAATTGATGCCAATGTGTTTGAGAGCGATGCCGCTGCTCTTGCCCAGTTACCGTCCTCAATTAAGACTCTTGAATTACCACCAACGTGTTCGTTCCAACCTCGACCGAACTTTTTTAGCAGTGTACAGCGTCGTCCCGGTGTGATGCGGCGCGGCAGTCAGCCATTATTGGCAAGCTATATAAACTTTGTCAGAACGCCAACCGCGGTATTTGTGCCACAGTTTGGCCGTGCAGATGATGCAGAGGCAGTCCGTATTATTCGCTCAGCGGTGCCACACCTTGCTGTCGTGCCAGTCGTTGCCGATGAGATGATTGCGGGAGGCGGCGGACCGCATTGTATGACGTTACCGCTACCTCTTCTGCATCGACCCGCTTAGTTAATTTGGAAGACCACTTCAATTTGCGCTTGAATGTCTGATTGACCCGGCATCGAGACATCGGCACTGGCCGCACGCATACTCTCCATTCGAAATGCTGGCTGTGGTGCTGAAGAATGTTCGGAGATACGGATGATTTTACCCAAAGTAACGTCTCCGCTTGCGGCGAGGATTTCTGCTTTACCGCGCGCATCATCGATTGCTAGCTGGAGTGCTTCTGCGTAGTACTTACTGGGGTCGCTCACGCGATAGTTTGCCGACTGAATAGCGGATACACCCGTGGCTAAAGATTGGTCGAGAACCTGATCATAAGCGCTCGGGTCACGCATGGTTACTTCAATACTGCGCGTTACGGCGTAGCCCCGAATGCGAGGTTTGGAGCGGTCATCTGAGTAGTCGTAAAGTGGTTGCGCTTGAACCGCATACGAGCGAATGTCATCTTTATCGATGTTGGCTTGCGAGAGTGTCGCTAATACGTTCGCAGTGACTTCATCCACGGCTACTTTTAGGGGTGCCACGGTGTCACCTTCACGAGTAATGACTAACGTGAAGCTCAGTACATCAGGGATGGCATAGGTGGTTCCGGTACCGGATACGCGAATGGATTGCTCTAAGTTGTTGGCGTCGGAGCTGGTGTTATTCGGCACGCAGCCAGCCAAAATCAGGACAGTAGCAACGGGAAGCAGCACCATAGCACCGATATTTTTGGTAAAGTAACTCGACATTAGTTCTCCGCAGTTTCAATTTGAGTCTAGGGTATAGGATAGCTGACTCTAGCTTTTTGTGACTGTAAACGCTGCGTAAAGGTACCATTTCATGACTTCAGATGAGCAACAAGCAAAAGATGTGGTGTTGCGCCTGTTAGCGCGACGCGAACACAGCGCCCAAGAACTCAAGCAAAAGCTCCGTCAACGCGGCTTCAGCGATGCTGTTTGCGATACCGTGCTCACTATCGCGCAAGCGAACAACTGGCAAAGTGACGAGCGCTTTGCTGAAACTTGGCTGCGCCATAGTCTCGCTAACGGCGATGGCTTGCAAAAAATCAAAGCGGCGGCACAGAACAAAGGCTTGGATACTGAGCTGGTGGCTACCTTGTTGCAGCAATTAGAGCCGGACTGGAATGATCTCTGTTATCAACGCCTGTTGAAGAAGTTTGGTCATGAACCGCCCAGTGAGCCCAAAATGAGAGACCGAATGATGCGGCATTTACTGCAACGTGGCTTCTCTTACAGCGAAATTAAACAGGCATTGAGTTGGCAAGCAGAGGCAGCGACAGACTAGGCGTCAGCCTCCATTCGTGGTAGTCTTTTCGCCTTAATTTTTCACCCATTGGATGCAAGGTAGTAGGAACACGCCATGACCATGACTAGTGCTGAAATACGCGAAGCATTTCTTCAGTTTTTTGCCGAGCGAGGCCACCAACGCGTTGCCTCAGCATCGCTGATTCCTGGCAATGACCCGACGTTGTTATTCACCAATGCGGGTATGGTTCCGTTCAAAGATGTCTTTCTCGGTGATGAGCATCGAGACTATTCTCGCGCCACGTCTTCGCAGCGCTGTCTGCGTGCTGGTGGTAAGCATAATGATCTCGAGAATGTGGGCTACACGGCGCGTCACCACACCTTCTTTGAAATGCTTGGGAATTTTAGTTTCGGCGATTATTTCAAGCGCGAAGCCATTCAATACGCGTGGGAGTTTCTAACTGACACGTTGCAATTACCAAAAGAAAAGTTGTGGGTCACGGTTTTTACTGAGGACGATGAAGCCTACAACATTTGGGCCGATGAAATAGGCGTCCCGCGTGATCGGATTTCGCGCATCGGTGCCAAAGACAACTTTTGGGCGATGGGTGATACGGGTCCTTGCGGTCCTTGCTCTGAAATTTTCTATGACCATGGTGAATCGGTCTGGGGTGGTCCTCCGGGAACACCTGAAGAAGATGGCGACCGTTATATCGAAATTTGGAACCTCGTCTTCATGCAATACAACCGTCAGGCTGATGGCACGCTTCTACCATTGCCAAAGCCGTCTGTTGATACAGGTATGGGACTCGAGCGTATTTCCGCAGTGCTACAGCATGTGCACAGTAATTACGAAATCGACTTATTTGAAGCTTTGATTAAAGCTGCCGCAAAAATTATTGGAACCACTGACCTCAGCAACAAATCGCTCCGCGTTATTGCTGATCACATCCGTTCGTGTAGCTTTTTGATTGCCGATGGTGTGCAACCATCGAATGAAGGCCGCGGGTACGTATTACGTCGCATTATTCGACGTGCCGTTCGGCATGGCAACATGCTCGGCGCTCCGGCTGGGTTCTTTAGCCTATTGGTGGAAGAGCTCTGCACACAGATGGGCACTGCCTATCCTGAGTTGGTTGAGAAGCAAAAGGTCATTCGTGACGCGCTAGCGCGCGAAGAAGAACAATTCGGGAAAACCCTCGAGCGTGGTTTGACCATTCTCAATGACGCCTTAGAGACGCTTGATGGACAAGTGATTCCGGGTGATGTCGTATTCAAGCTGTACGACACATTTGGTTTCCCTGTCGATCTGACTGCTGATATCGCGCGCGAAAAAGAGCTCACTATTGATGAAGCGGGTTTTCAAGCCGCGATGGAGCAACAGCGCCAGCGTGCTCAGCAATCTTCGCAATTTGGCGTCGATTATAACGAACGCCTGAAAAGCTCTGTACGTAGTCAGTTCACTGGTTATGAGCAGACGGATGATGAAAGTGAAGTGGTCGAGCTGTTTGCCGACGGACACCCCGTGGCAGAGCTCGCTGTGGGTCAGCAAGGTGTCGTCGTCTTAGCGCAAACGCCGTTCTACGCGGAAAGTGGTGGTCAAATTGGCGACCGCGGTCGATTAGTGGCTAATGGTGGCGAGTTTATTGTCGAAGATACACAGTACATCGGCAAAGCCATCGCACACCATGGGAAAGCCGCGAGTGCTCTAAAAGTCGGTGATCGCGTGCGTGCTGAAATTGATGCCGACCGTCGTGCGGCCGTTAAGAAAAACCACTCTGCCACGCATCTATTGCACGCTGCATTGCGTAATTTGCTGGGTGAGCATGTAACGCAGAAAGGCTCGCTCGTGACGGCTGATCGTCTACGGTTCGATTTCTCTCACTTTGAAGCGGTCACAGCAGAACAATTGGACGCGATAGAGCGTCAAGTGAATGAAGAAATCTATAAGAATCATGCTTTGCAAACGGCTCATATGCCGATTGAAGAGGCGAAAAAGGCCGGGGCAATGGCGTTGTTTGGTGAAAAGTACGATGACGATGTTCGTGTAGTAACCATGGGCGATTTTTCGATGGAGCTCTGCGGCGGAACTCATGTAAGCCGGACTGGTGATATCGGCGCATTTCGCATTGTCAGTGAGGCGGGAATTGCCTCCGGCGTGCGTCGTATTGAGGCCGTAACAGGTGCAGGTGCTGTGCGCTTTACGCTGCAACAACAGCAGCAATTGCGCAGTATTGCGAGCATGCTGAAGGCCGATATGAATCATGTTGCTGAGCGCGTGCAATCGCAGCTTGAGCGCGGCAAGGCCTTGGAGAAGTCGGTTGACGAATTGAAAGGTCGCTTAGCGAGCCAAGCTGGAAATGATCTGGTCGGTTCAGCGTTAGAAATTAATGGTACTAAAGTGATCATCGCGCAGCTTGATAACGTAGAAAGTAAAGCATTGCGTGAACTCGTTGATGACCTGAAGAATCAAATTGGTTCAGGAGTAGTAGTTCTTGCGGTGGTGAATGACGGTAAAGTCAGCCTCATCGTTGGGGTCACAAAAGACTTAACTGCCAAAGTTCAAGCTGGTGCTGTTGTGAATGTGGCGGCGCAGTGTGTCGGCGGTAAAGGTGGTGGACGACCTGATTTGGCGCAGGCTGGCGGGTCGGATGCTAGTCAAGTAACAACGGCTCTAGAGGCCGCGAAAGCGCATCTCGAGTCGGTATTGTAAAGACCAGTGATTCGGAATAATTAGGCTTGTACACAAGTGGCATAGCGATTAGGATATAACAATCGCTATAACAATTAAAATGACGAAAGCGAGTAGTGCGATCGATGAATATAGTCTACGCTTTCATCGTACAGGAACCGAAGTAGGGAAGGAGCAGGCAAATGTTGATCTTAACCCGTAGAGTGGGTGAAACCTTGATGATTGGCGACGAGGTTACAGTCACCGTATTGGGTGTAAAAGGCAACCAAGTGCGCATTGGTGTCAATGCGCCGAAAGATGTCTCAGTACACCGCGAAGAAATTTATATGCGAATTCAAGCGGAGCATGCTGACAACAACTCCGAGAATAAGTAATTCCCTGCATCAAAAAGCTGACACACTCTCTGTCAGCTTTTTTGATCGTATTCTTAGCTAAACAAGCCTTTGTGCCCGATAATCCAGCGAAGTGTTTAAAAATCCCACAAACAGTACCCAGTTCGGAAAAAATCGTTTGACATTATTGTCGTTGCCGCTATCATTCATCGCCACAAGTAAGTGGTGAGGTGGCCGAGTGGCTGAAGGCGCTCCCCTGCTAAGGGAGTATAGGGTTTGTAGCTCTATCGAGGGTTCGAATCCCTCCCTCACCGCCAGCTTTTAACGACAGACAACGCACTCGTAGCTCAATTGGATAGAGTACTCGGCTACGAACCGAGCGGTTGGAGGTTCAAGTCCTCCCGAGTGCGCCATCTACTCCTCCTGTAGTTTTATCCATATGTAGTTTCTACCTATCCTTGTATAGTTTTCATCTATAACTGCTATATCCCGGTCAAACTTTTTCCTTAGCCAAGTTGTGCTATTCTGGTATCAGATTTTCACAAATTTTGTTTGCTAATAAGTACTTGCTAAGGAAGTGTCGCAGCATGAATGAGCAATTGAACGAAGCACTAGCTATCCTGTTCACGGGCATGGTAACGGTATTCATGTTCTTGTCGCTGTTGATATGCGCCATGCTGTTGTTGCGTCGATTCGTAGTAGAGGTTGATGTGCAACCGGCCTCGACTCGAAAAAAATCAAAAGCAACATCACAACCAACACCGCAACAACTTGCAGCGATTACTGCTGCTGTTCACCGCTATCGCGGCACCAAGTCGTGAGTCGTGAACTATTAGCTATCAAACTGCCGTTGAGGGAGAATTCTGCATGAGTAAGCCATTACTGCTAACCGAACTTGTCTTGCGTGACGCGCACCAATCGCTGTTAGCAACGAGAATGCGACTCGATGATATGTTGCCCATTGCTGAGAAATTAGATGATGCCGGCTTCTGGTCGATGGAATCATGGGGTGGTGCTACGTTCGATGCTTGTATCCGCTATTTGGGCGAAGATCCCTGGGAGCGTATTCGCGAGCTCAAAAAGGTCATGCCGAAGACGCCTCAGCAGATGCTTCTACGCGGACAAAACCTCCTCGGTTATCGTCATTACGCGGATGACGTCGTTAAACGCTTCGTTGAGCGTGCACGTGAGAATGGTGTCGACGTATTTCGTATTTTCGATGCCATGAATGATGTCCGTAATCTTGAAACGGCTATCAAGGCTGCCAAAGCCGTAGATGGGCATGCGCAAGGTACGATGTCTTACACCGTTAGTCCGGTGCATACACTAGACAAATGGTTAGAGATGGCGCAACAACTAGAAGATCTTGGTTGTGATTCCTTATGCATTAAGGACATGGCAGGCCTATTGCGTCCGCAAGCGGCACATGAACTAATTTCAGCACTGAAAAAGAATCTCAGTATTCCCATTGCGATGCAGTGTCACGCAACCACAGGTTTAAGCACAGCAACCTATCAGAAAGCGATTGATGCGGGCATTGATATGCTCGATACCGCGATTTCGTCAATGAGCATGACCTATGGACATTCTGCTACCGAAACAATTGTAGCGATGACCGAGGGAACCGATAGAGACACAGGATTGGATTTAGAGCACCTCGAAGATATCGCAGGATATTTTCGCGAGGTTCGCAAGAAGTACGCTCAGTTCGAAGGCTCGCTGAAGGGAATTGATGCACGCATTTTGCTCGCCCAAGTACCGGGTGGCATGCTGACCAATATGGAAAATCAACTGCGTGAACAGGGTGCTGCCGATAAATTTGATGAAGTACTCGCTGAAATTCCAAAAGTCCGTGAAGACCTTGGCTTTATTCCGCTGGTAACACCAACATCTCAGATTGTTGGGACTCAAGCGGTGTTGAATGTATTGAGCCAAGAGCGCTACAAATCTATCTCCAAAGAGACCAAAGGTGTTTTGCGCGGCGAATATGGCGCTACCGCTGCGCCGGTGAATAAAGAGTTGCAACAACGCGTGTTAGAGGGAGACGAACCCATTACCGTTCGTCCTGCCGATTTAATTGACGATGAACTCGAGCAACTGACTTCCGAGTTACGGAAAAAGGCGAAGGAAGAGAACATTCGGTTGGCGGAAAATGAAGTCGATGATGTTCTGACCTATGCGTTGTTCCCACAAATCGGTCTGAAGTTTTTGCAGAATCGCGATAATCCAGATGCCTTCGAACCCGTGCCAAACGGCGCTGCCAGTAACGAGTCACAATCCGCAAAAGAGCCTGTAAAGTCATCAGCACAAGGCGGCATCGAGAGTTACTCGGTAAAGGTTGACGGTAAAGTGTTTGCCGTCGAAGTTGGGCCTGCTGGTGAAGTTACGGCTTCAGCACCAACTGACAACAAACCCGCAGCAAGTAAGTCCTCCGCGTCAGGAAATGTGAAGCCGATCAGTGCACCACTCTCTGGTAATGTCTTTAAAATCATGGTTAAACCGGGTGAATCCGTCGAGGCTGGTGAGGTTGTCATTATTCTCGAAGCGATGAAGATGGAAACGGATATCAAAGCTGAACAGGCTGGAACCGTCGTCGATGTTGACGTCAAAGAAGGTGACAGTGTGAATGTCGGCGATATCTTGATTACATTGGAGTAAACCATGGGCCGCTGGGAAATATTATGGAATAGTACTGCTATCGCTGCGTTCACGTGGGGACAGGCAGTGATGATGGTGGTTGGGCTCCTACTGCTATATTTGGCTATCAGCAAGAAGTTCGAACCATTGTTGCTACTGCCAATTGGGTTTGGTGCCATCCTCGCGAACATTCCGTTGGCAGGTTTCAATGACCCGGGTGGATTGCTCTATTATATTTACTATGTCGGAATAGAAACTGGTGTATTCCCGCTACTCATTTTCATGGGAGTAGGGGCTATGACGGACTTCGGTCCACTGTTGGCCAATCCTCGCACGTTGTTGCTGGGCGCTGCCGCTCAGTTTGGTATTTTTGCGACTCTATTTGGGGCTATAGCGCTCAATGCCATTCCAGGATTTGAATTCACACTGAAGGATGCCAGTGCAATCGCTATTATTGGCGGTGCGGATGGGCCCACAGCCATCTTTCTAGCGTCCCGCTTGGCGCCTGATTTGCTTGGTGCGATTGCAGTCGCGGCTTATTCCTACATGGCCTTGGTGCCAATTATTCAGCCACCGATTATGAAGCTGTTCACCACTAAGGCTGAGCGCGCTATTCAAATGGAACAGCTGCGACCTGTTGGCCGCCGTGAGAAGATTATCTTCCCGTTAGCAGTGCTGTTTCTAACCTTGCTATTCTTGCCCACTGCGACGCCATTGGTGGGGATGTTCTGCTTGGGTAACTTGATGCGAGAAGCGGGTGTGGTCGATCGACTCAGCAAAACTGCGCAGAATGAACTCATCAATATCGTAACGATATTTTTAGGCTTGGCTGTCGGTTCGAAGCTTTCAGCTGACCAGTTTTTGTCCGTTCAGACACTCGGAATTTTGCTGTTGGGCGCGTTTGCGTTCTCAATTGGAACAGCCTCCGGCGTGTTGATGGCAAAGGTAATGGCTAAATTCAGCAAGTCACCGATTAATCCATTGATTGGGGCTGCCGGAGTATCGGCTGTACCGATGGCTGCGCGAGTCGTTAATAAAGTTGGATTAGAAGCAAATCCACAGAACTTTCTACTCATGCATGCAATGGGGCCAAACGTCGCCGGCGTGTTAGGTTCAGCGGTAGCTGCCGGTATCTTGTTGGCTTTAGTAGGTTAAAGCGTCTGTTAACGGGCCTTATCGGCCCGTTAACCAAAGTAGTAGCGTGTATACAATAGCGACAAAGCTACTGAATATGAGTATGTAGATAAAGCCTCGCAATCCTTGTCGCAGCGTCCAGCCATTGACACGCAAGTAAACAAACCACAGTACACTCAAAACGAGCGGAATTAGAAATAGAAATCGGGTCATAGGAAATGATCATCCTTTTTTGTTGTTGCGCTGTTGCCACAAGAGCAAATCAGAACAAGCGAGACCGGCTTGTTCCAGTAATTGATTCAGCTTCATAATATGGTCCGCGACATATTCGTAATCACCTGATTTGGTATGGCGTTCGAGTTCTGCAGCCGCTTTTTCTAAGCGCATCAAACCCAAGTTTCCCGCTGCGCCTTTCAACGTATGAAAGAATCGACGGGCTTCGTCATGCTGGCCTTTTGCCAAGTAATCGACAATTTTCTGTGGTGCATCGCTGTAGTCATGCACTAACCGTTCGATGAGTGTGCGATACAAGCTCGTATTGTGCTGGAGGCGCTCTAAAGCTGACTGAAAATCGATATCTGCATGCCGCGGATAGCTGATGGCTGGTGTACTCGTTGACTCCTGCCGCTGTGCTACTGGCATCGGCATTGCATACTCCCCACGAACACACCATTTTTGTAGCGCTTTGAGGAGAACCTTTTCATCAATCGGTTTGCTGATGTGATCCTGCATACCTGCCGCCAGCGAACGCTCGACGTCCTCAGTCGACGTGTTCGCCGTCATCGCGATAATAGGTAGTTGCTGATATGAGTATAAGGTTCTGATGTGTTCAGCGGCGGTCAGACCGTCCATGACCGGCATTTGAATATCCATAAAGACCAACGCATATTGTTTACGCTTCACTTGTTCAATAGCTTCCGCACCATTCATGGCGGTGTCGACTTGTACACCTGCATGGGTCAGCAGTTCTTGCGCTATATGTAAATTGATATCGTTGTCTTCGACGATCAAAATAGGCGCACAACACAGTTCTTGTTCGAGATCTAAGCCTGGTTGTTCTGCGCTATCTCCAAATAATGCCAGCGCTGAGCTCAATACGCGAATAACACTGCTACTAAGGTAAGGTTTGACGATCAGATGCTGAACACCGGCGGCTCTGGCTTCGCTGCGCAGCTCGTGAGCATGGTAACTGGTAGCTAAAATGAGCGCTGGAGTTGGCTTTGTCGCTGACTCAGTTGCGAGCAATTCCCGGCAGAAATCCAATCCACTCATGCCGGGCAGCTGCCAGTCCACAAAACAAGCGTCGAAACGTTGTGTCTGCATGACGTCTAGGGCATCTTCGGCCGTTCGTACGGAAGTCACTTGCACTTGGTGTGACCGCAGTAGTTCCGTAATCATGTCGCGCGTCGTGAGGTTATCGTCAATAGCGAGAATTGATTTTTGCGCTAATCGCGCACGAATGGATTCAGCTACCGTTTGATCCGCGTTGGGCTGTAACGGTAATTTGAGTTCAAGGAAGAATGTTGAGCCTTGTCCCGAGCTACTGATGACGCCAATGCCATCGTCGTTCATCAGCTTTACAATACGCTGGGAGATCGCGAGACCTAAGCCAGTACCACCAAATTTCCGCGTTGTCGAAGAATCGGCTTGAGTAAATGCTTGAAAGAGCTTGGCACGCTGATGCTCGTCCATACCAATGCCAGTGTCTGTTACCGAGAAGCGCAGGAAAACTTCGTGATCATCGAGGTCCAGTAGGGTGACGCTAATGACAATTTCACCACTGTCCGTAAATTTAATCGCGTTACTGACTAAATTCACCAGTACTTGGTTGAGTCGCAGCGGATCACCTATGAGACGAGTTGGAATATTGCTGGGTAGCTTAATCACGAACTCAAGGTTTTTGTCGTAGGCTCGATAAGCAAACATATCGGCTAGGCTTGCGAGCATCTCTTCTAAATCAAACGGGATAGTCTCAATGGTCAGCTTATTGGCTTCGATTTTGGAAAAATCGAGGATGTCGTTGATGATGCCCAATAATATTTTGGAGGAGCTCTCGATCGATTTCAGATAACCACGTTGTTGCTCATCCAGCCCAGTTTTCAGACACAATTGAGTCATCCCGAGAATGGCGTTAATCGGAGTTCGAATCTCGTGACTCACATTGGCTAAAAATTCACTTTTAGCTTCTGCAGCAGCTTGCGCATCACGCACAGCTTCTTGCATTTGCTTCAGTTGATCCGGAGTATTCTTCACGCCGTTTTATCTCCTTACTTCATATGCACTCATCATGCCATTTCAGCGTAGTTGCGCCAAGTGATTGTTTGCCATGGAATGCCCACACAACATAGACTATCAGCCCAATAACCAGTAAGCTTTGTCCTTTCACGAAGTAGTCCATTAGCATAGGCAGGTCTGATTTTGCAGTCGACAATTAGAGCTCAGATAGAGAACCTAAGAAAAACCGGTCATACCGCTGTTTTACGTGATATTTCTCGAGGCATTGAACGTGAATGTCTGCGTATCACGCCGACCGCAAAATTAGCACAAACACCGCATCCCGAGGCTCTTGGTTCAGCGCTAAAGCATGATTACATTACGACTGACTATGCGGAAAACCCGCTCGAATTTATCACTCCCGTGGCACAAGATATTGAGACAACTTTAGCCCAGCTTACAGATGTTCACCGTTTTGCCATTCAGCAGTTAGATGACGAATTGTTGTGGCCATTGAGTATGCCGTGTTTTGTTGGTGACGAAAAAGATATCCAAATAGCGCAATATGGCTCGTCCAACGTGGGGCGAATGAAAACGCTGTATCGGAGAGGTTTGACCTACCGTTATGGTGGTGCCATGCAAATTATCTCGGGTGTGCACTATAACTTTTCAGTACCAGAGACGTTGTGGCAAGCACTCGCCGCAGCTGACGGAACCACCGCCGACTGCCAGTACAAGTCACGTCGTTACTTTGATTTAATTCGCAACTACAAACGTTTCTGTTGGGTGATCCCATACTTGTTTGGAGCGTCTCCCGCTATTTGTCAGTCATTTTTGAAACACGCCGACGCATCGATGGATTTTGAATCTCTTGGTAAAGGCACCGTCTATCGTAAATATGGTACATCGTTGCGGATGAGCGATTTGGGTTACACCAATAAAGAGCAAGCGGACTTAGCGATTACCTACAATTCACTGGAAGATTATGTTGCTGGTTTGCGGCGCGCGATCACCAAACCGTCTGCGCGTTTTGAGCGCATTGGCGTGGCAGTGCCTGAAGCCGATGGAAGCATTGATTTCCGTCAGCTCAACAGCAATATTTTGCAGATTGAAAACGAATTTTATTCGCCGATTCGCCCAAAGCGGGTCACTAAAAATGGCGAAACGCCAACCCAAGCTCTCGAGCGCGGTGGCGTCGAATATATCGAAGTGCGTGCGCTCGATGTGAACCCGTTTAGTGCCATCGGCATTAGTGCCGAGCAAATCCGGTTCTTAGATACCTTTTTGCTGTACTGCTTGTTGCTCGATAGTCCGACGATGTCACTTGAAGAACAAGCCGTGACCGATCGTAATTTCAACCGTGTGGTGCTCGATGGGCGTAATCCGCGTCTGACACTGCTTGATGGTGATTTCGAGCGACCTATTGCTGATTGGCTTGAAGATATATTCGGAGAGTTACACGGTATTGCGCAGTGGCTCGATGAAGCCCATCAAAGCGATGAGTATGTCGCTGTTGTTAACGCTCAGTATCGAGCAGTCTTAAATCCTGAGTTGACGTTCTCTGGTCAATTTTTGAGTTTGTTGCGCGATGAACAGTTGGACAATAGTGAATTGGGTATGCAATTAGCAAAGCACTATAAAGCTGAGTTGCTCGAACCACTATCGCATTTTACCGCGGAACAGTTCGCGACTTGGGCGCAAGCGTCACTGGCGGAACAACGCGCATTAGAGCAACAAGACGCCGGCTCTGACTTTAGTGCCTTTTTAACGGATTACTTTCGTCGTGCGGCCTGTGCTTCGCCGGATTGTCAGTCGAGCTAGGAGTTGTTACGCATGTTGAAACCTGTTCGTACGCTTATCACAATTGCCTTGGGTTGTTCGATCCTAGCTGGTTGTGCAACTGCACCTCCAGAACAACCAGACAACCTCTGTGAAATCTTTCGCGAAAAACGAGATTGGTACGACGCTGCGGCTGATATGCGGGACAAATGGGGAGTGCCGATTCATGTACCTATGGCCATTATGTATCAGGAAAGTTCTTTCAAGCACAATGCCGTCCCACCCCGAGACTATTTATTGTGGATTATTCCGTGGGGACGTGTGAGTAGCGCCTACGGATATTCGCAAGCTAAAACCCCCACTTGGGAAGATTATCAACGCGAAACCGACAATGGCTGGGCATCACGCGATGATTTTGATGATGCCATTGATTTCATGGGGTGGTTTATTAGTAAAACTCACACAGTAAATGGTATTTCGAAATGGGACGCCTATGAACAGTACCTCAATTATCATGAGGGTTGGGGTGGTTATCGTCGTCAGACATACGCGCAGAAAGGCTGGCTAATTCAGACATCACGCAAAGTCCAAGCGCGGGCAGAACGATACGGCGCGCAATTACGGAGCTGTGAGGAAGAACTCAAGCGTGGTTGGTTCGAACGTTTACTATTTGGCTAAAGCTGAATTTTTCATAGGTCAAAGAAGCGAACTTTACGGACCATATTGTCGCTGCTTTCTACTATCTCTAGCCGATAATCATTGACGGTCAAACAGAGCGGTTGTTGCGGAATATCTCCGAGCACTTCTATTACCAGACCGCTCACGGTTTTGGGGCCATCAATGGGTAGATTCCAATTCATTTCTTTATTTAAATCCCGAATGTTGGCAACACCATCCACTAATACTGAGCCATCTGGCTGCAACGTGGTTGATTCACTCGACAGTGGGGTAATAGTTGTTGTGAAGTCACCGACAATTTCTTCTAGAATATCTTCGAGTGTGACTAATCCCTGAATATCGCCATATTCGTCGACCACCAAGCCAATACGCTCTTTATTACGCTGAAACTTGAGGAGTTGCACGTTAAGCGGAGTACCTTCAGGGATGTAGTAGATTTCTCGAGCTGAACGAACGATTTCTGATTTATCGAGTTCAACACTGTTCTTAGTCACAATTTGCATGATGTCGCGAGCATGAATGAAGCCAATAGCATCATCGATTTCATTGCGGTAGAGCAAAATGCGTGTGTACTGAGCTTGTGAGAGTTGTTTGATGATAGATTTCACGTCATCTTGAACATCAATGCCGCTGATTTCAGCCCGCGGAATCATCACGTCTTCCACAGTAACCTTTTCGAGGTCGAGAATACTCAACAACATCTCTTGGTGACTGGTAGGAATCATCGAATTGGCTTCATTGACAACTGTACGCAATTCTTCTGAGCTTAAGGCGTCTTGCCCCTGAGTGTTATTAGGATTCACGCCTAGCATGCGCATAAAGCCGTTGGTAATGAAATTTACAGAAGCAACCGCTGGATAGAGGATAGTCAACAGCGGCTTCAAAATGATAGAACTTGGAAATGCGACTCGTTCTGGGTGCAGCGCGGCGATAGTTTTCGGAGTGACTTCGGAAAAAATGAGAACCACTAAGGTTAGACCAAAAGTGGCAACCACAAGACCCGCGTCACCAAACCAGCGCAAACAAATGATGGTTGCAACTGCGGAAGCTGCAATGTTGACCAGATTATTACCGATGAGAATGAGGCCGATGAGTCGATCAGGACGATCGAGCAGGTACTGGACCCGTTTAGCTCCGCGGTGCCCCTGTTGTACTAGGTGACGGAGGCGATAACGGTTGATCGACATCATGCCGGTTTCGGAACCTGAAAAATACGCCGATAAAAACAGTAAAACACCCAAAATAATCAGTAGGGTGGATGTCGCTATGTCGTCCAAGAACAAATCCTGTAGTAATGCGTCAGAGGTCTAATGTAATCAGCACCGATATGAAGTCAAGTGTTCAGTAACACATCTTTGACAAACCGGCTGCCGAAATAGGCCAGAGTGAGAATAGAACTAGCAACAACGCTAGCGATGACCATGGCGCGTCCGCGCACGCCGCGAGCCCCATGTAAGAAGACGATGACAACATAGATCATTGCCGCCAGTGTACTTAATACGGTTTTATGAGACTGGCCCTGTGCGAACATATCTTGGAGAAATACGAACCCGCTGATAATGGCTATCACCAAGACAAATGTTCCCGTACTCAAGAGACGGAAAAAGTATCGCTCGGCGGTCATCAATGGCGGTAAGTAGCTGGCAGTCGCCTGCGCTTTATGGTGTTTGAGCACATAACTGACATACAAAATTTGAATAGCATATAGAGTTGCCAACATTAAAATGGCATAAGCGCAGAGACTCAGGACGACATGGACTAACAATCCTGAACTTAAGTTGAATTCTGCGCCCCAATTGACTGGGCTGAAGTTCATCAAAATGACGCTGACGGCAGCGAATAAATAAACCACCGGACGCAACAACATACCACCGGGTTTGGTGCCTCGCGCGATGGCTAGGATGACCAGTAAGAGGGCGACGGCACTCAAGCTAAAGGTGATATTAATATGGTCAAAGCCGTCAAATCGCCAATGCTCCCACTGAATCCAAGCATGGAGAATCACTGCTACGATAGGCAATGCGATAAACCACTTGGGCAACTGAGCATTGCGGCCCAATTGTCGCCACATGGTCACTGCTGCAACAAGATAAAGTGTGACTGCGATGACTAATAACAGTGTCATACTGAGAATCATTCCGTTTTGATGGAATCCTAGTATAGGCATACTTGATTGGAAACCCAAGTCATTCAAGCTGTTATCAATGAAGAAAAAGAACTTGAATTCGGCTATACTGGACGCCATTTTAACGAAATCCTTGCGTGCCTAACGCATCAACTGAAGTAAAGCGGAACCGTCACATGTTTGATCATTTAAGTGAACGCCTCTCAACATCATTGAAGGCTATCAGCGGCCGCGGTCGACTGACTGAAGACAACATCAAAGATACGCTGCGTGAAGTACGCATGGCGCTGCTGGAGGCGGATGTCGCTTTGCCAGTGGTGCGTGACTTTGTGGCGCGAGTGAAAGAACGCGCTGTTGGCGCCGAAGTGAACAAAAGCCTGACGCCGGGTCAAGAATTTCTAAAAATCGTTAAGCAAGAACTTGAGCATGCAATGGGTGACGGTAACGTCCCCCTGAATTTAGCTGCGCAACCGCCAGCGGTCATTTTGATGGCAGGTCTGCAAGGTGCAGGTAAAACGACCAGCGTCGGTAAGCTAGCGAAATATTTGCGCGAGAAGCTAAAGAAGAAAGTGTTGGTGGTCAGTGCTGATGTCTATCGTCCAGCGGCAATTAAGCAGCTCGAGACCTTGGCGAACGAGGTTGAAGTGAGCTTCTTCCCATCCACGGTAGACCAGCGTCCGGTAGCCATCGCACAGGCGGCAATTGCGCATGCGAAGAAGCAGTTCTTCGATGTGGTGTTGGTGGATACCGCAGGTCGAACAGCTATTGATGAAGCCATGATGGCTGAGATTCAGGAACTGCACCAAGCGGTGAACCCAATTGAGACGCTGTTTGTGGTTGATGCCATGACGGGTCAGGATGCTGCGAATACAGCGCGAGCCTTTAGTGAAGCGCTGCCGTTGACAGGTATTATTCTGACCAAAACCGATGGTGATGCGCGTGGTGGTGCTGCGCTATCGATTCGGCATATTACTGGCAAACCGATTAAATTCTTGGGTGTCGGTGAAAAAACTGCTGCTTTAGAAGCTTTTCATCCAGAGCGCGTTGCTTCGCGCATTCTAGGCATGGGCGATGTGCTCTCGCTGATTGATGAGCTGGAACAAAAAGTCGACAAGGACAAAGCTGCCAAAGTTGCTCAGAAAGTTATGAAAGAAGGGAAGTTTTCATTAGAGGACTTCCGCGATCAACTCGCCCAAATGCGTGATATGGGTGGCATGATGGGTTTGCTCGATAAGATGCCTGGAATGGGCGCCATGAGTGCGCAGGTCAAAGGTCAGATGGATGACAAAATGACCGTTCGCATGGAAGCTATCATCAATTCGATGACTCCCAAAGAGCGCACGCACCCTGACTTGATCAAAGGTTCACGTAAACGTCGTATTGCGGCAGGGTCGGGAACTCAGGTGCAAGATGTGAATAAGCTCTTAAAGCAATTTATGCAAATGCAAAAAATGATGAAGAAGATGAAAGGTGGCGGCATGTCGAAAATGCTTCGCGGCCTGGGTGGAATGGGTGGCAAGATGCCACCGGGAATGTTCCCTAAACGCTAGGGAATACTTGCATTCGAACCAAAAATCGGTAGAATGCTGCAGCTCTCTGACTACGGTCGGAGGCATTTTTATTTACTTAACATTATAAACTGTATCGAGGAACGTAATGGTAACCATTCGTTTACAACGTGGCGGCGCTAAAAAGCGTCCCTTCTACCAGATGGTAGTTACTGACAGTCGCAATGCCCGCGACGGTCGTTTTATTGAAAATGTAGGCTTCTTTAACCCGGTTGCACGCGGCCAGGAAGAAAAGTTACGTGTTGACTTAAACCGTGTTGATCACTGGGTAAGCAACGGCGCAGCTTTATCTGAGCGCGTAGCAAAGTTAGTTAAAGATGCGCGCAGCGCAGCTTAATTTACAAACCGTATCAGGTAGTTATGACAACAAACGCAGAACAAGTAGTCCTTGGCCAAATCGGTGCGGTCTACGGCGTGAAGGGTTGGTTGAAAATACAAAGCTATACCGATGATGCGGAAGCCATTTTTGATTACAGTCCATGGCAGATTGTGAAAGGTGGTAAGCAGCAGCAGGTCCAAGTCGAGGAATGGCGTCGACACAACAAGGGTCTGATTGCGAAGCTAGCGAATATTGATGACCGTGATGGAGCGCATGCGCTGACTGGATCGGATGTCGTGATAACCGCAGAGCAATTACCAGCGTTGCCAGAGGATGAGTTTTATTGGCGAGACTTGATTGGTATGACTGTCGCAAATACAGACGGTTATAACATGGGAGTTGTCGACCAGATAATGGCCACAGCATCGAATGATGTCATGGTCGTGAAAGCGAATAGCAATGATGCGTTTGGACGTTTAGAGCGATTGATTCCGTTTATTCAGAGCCAATATGTTCAGTCAGTTGATCGTCAAAACAAACACATTATTGTCGATTGGCCTGCGGATTTTTAATGGCTGAGCAACTACAGGTTGGGGTTATCACGCTCTTTCCTGAGATGTTTCAAGCGATTACTGAAAGTGGTGTGACACGCCGTGCTGTGAAAGATGGGCGATTACAGCTGCAATGCTTTAATCCTCGCGATTACACACACGACAAACACCGCACCGTAGATGACCGCCCTTATGGCGGTGGCCCGGGAATGTTAATGATGGTGCAACCGCTCACAGATGCGATTGCCGCCGCTAAACAGCAACTGGGTTTACAATCGAAGGTGATTTATTTATCACCTCAAGGTCGCAAGTTGGATCAGGCTGGTGTCAAAGAATTGGCCCAAAATGAGCAACTGATACTGATTGCCGGTCGTTATGAAGGCATCGATGAACGCGTTATTCAGCGGCATGTCGATGAAGAATGGTCGATTGGTGATTACGTGTTGAGTGGAGGGGAACTCCCCGCAATGGTGTTGATAGACGCTGTTGCTCGGTTTATACCTGGGGTATTAGGACATGCTGATTCTGCACAGGAAGACTCTTTTGCAGAGGGTTTGTTGGATTGCCCGCACTATACACGACCAGAAGTACTCGATGGTGAGGTGGTACCGCCAGTATTACTGAGCGGTAATCATGAAGAAATTAGACGGTGGCGATTGCAGCAGGCACTCGGAAGAACCTGGCTACGACGTCCCGAATTGTTAAATAACCTAGCTCTGACTGACGAACAGCAGCGGCTGTTAGCTGAATTTATAGCGGCAAACAACGCGCAAGATACAGGTTCGGGTAGTTAATCTAGGCAAGAGAGGCTGATATGGCAAAAGTAAGTCACAATTTGATCAAAGCGATCGAAGACGAGCAATTAAAAACCGACCTTCCGGACTACGCGCCGGGCGATACAGTGGTCGTTAATGTTAAAGTAACTGAAGGTAACCGTGAGCGTATTCAGGCATTTGAAGGCGTGGTTATCGCTAAGCGCAACCGTGGTCTGCATTCAGCAGTCACCGTTCGTAAAATCTCTAGCGGCGAAGGTGTTGAGCGCTCATTCCAAGTGCACAGCCCAATCGTAGATAGCATTGTCGTGAAGCGCAAAGGTGCAGTACGTCGTGCGAAACTCTACTACTTGCGTGAGCGTTCAGGTAAATCTGCACGTATCCGCGAAAAGCTGTCTTAAGGGATACTATCCTGATAGTCAAAAAACCCGCCTCGTGCGGGTTTTTTTGTGGCTAAATTCAGGCACAATGCAAAGACTACTTATTCATTGCTCAATCATTGGAGTATTTGATGGCGGACCCTCAACAGCAATTAGCACACTTACGTGCAGAGATAGACCAAACTGATCATGAGTTGTTGCAACTGTTGCTGCGTCGACGTCAGTTGGCAGCGGATGTTGGAGTGGTAAAGCGCGCAATGGGGCAACCTCTGTATGTACCTGAGCGCGAGCGCGCCATGTTGGAAAAGCGGCGTCGGGATGCTGAGGCATTAGGTTTGTCTCCGGATCTAATTGAAGATGTCTTACGGCGGGTCATTCGTGAATCTTATCAGCAACAACAAGCTGCTGACGTGCATCTGCAAGATCGAGTTGTCACTATAGTCGGTGGTGCTGGCGCTTTAGGACAACTGTTCGTACGGCAATTTCGATCAGCTGGAGCGACCGTTAGAATTCTGGATCGCGATGATTGGGATAGGGCGTCGGAACTGGTTGCGAAGGCTGACTTAGTATTGGTATCAGTGCCTATTGCGCAAACTGAAGCGGTCATCAAGCAATTACCTGAGTTGGACGCGGACACTATTCTTGCGGATGTCACCAGTATTAAAGATAAACCCTTGCAAGCCATGCTGACGAAGCATGCAGGACCTGTGGTAGGGCTGCACCCTATGTTTGGCCCACAACAAGTGACGCTGGCAAAACAATTAGTTGTAGTCACTCATGGACGTGGACCAGAGCAGTATCAGTGGCTGTTGGATTCTATCGTTCGTTGGGGTGCTCACATTCGTGAAGTGAGTTCTACCGAGCACGATGAGGCCATGGGCTTTGTGCAAGTGATGCGGCACCTTTCGACTTTTGTCTACGGCATGCACTTGGCCGAAGAAAAAGCTGACCTGCAGCAATTGCTCGACTTAAGTTCACCTATCTATCGACTGGAATTGATGATGGTAGGGCGTCTCTTTGCACAGAATGCAGAGTTGTACGCCGACATCATTCTGTCGCAACCTCAGAACTTTGCGATGATGCGCCGCTACATTAATACGTTCGGACGAATTTTGGATGAGTTGGAGCACGCCGATAAAGCAGCTTTCATTGCTGAGTTTTCCGCATTGAAAGACTATTTTGGTGATTACTCGACTAATTTCCTCGAGGAAAGTCAGCGTTTACTCAACGCCGCTGGTGATGCGCAGCAAATCCGCTAGACCTTTGGGTGACACCGGCTTCTGCAAATGGTGATGAATACCTGCCGCAGCGCAGGCATCCGCGAATTCCGCAAAATCATGTCCGCTGATCATAGCTGCGGCTGGAGCCTCGTCACCGAGTTGAGCCGTAATCTCGCAGTAAACATCGAGTCCAGTCATGTCGGGTAATTCGTGGTCCAGCAACAATAGGTCTGGACGTTGAGACAGAGCTTGTTCAACCGCTTCATGTCCTGTTTGTGCAACTAGAATAGTCGCATCGTAGTGACTTAACATGGCTTTCAGAACTTCTAATGAAATAAAGTCGTCATCAACAACAAGTATTTTCATTGGTGATCTCCGTGCTACTACCGAGTCGTGAACAACGTAGACCATAGCAAAATATGTCTAGATTCGCGATACTGAGATCACGATCCAAATTCTTCAAAGGAGTTTGTTTGTGCAACAAGTTCGGGTTTGGGATGGGTTTGTTCGACTCTTTCATTGGTTGCTCGCGGTACTGCTAGTAGCGCTATGGTGGACGGCAGAAAACCTTTACATGGATTGGCACCAACGCCTCGCATTTGTGACCGGTGGCCTCGTTATTGCGCGAGTGGTGTGGGGTATTATCGGAAGCAGAAATGCGCGGTTTACCACCTTTCTAAAAGGTCCTCGCGCTACGCTTCAGCATGTGCGCGAGTTACGCCAGCATCAGTATCAACCTGAAGCCACGCACAATCCAGTAGGCGGTTGGGCCGTCATCGTGATGTTCTGTTATTGCTCATTCAATTTTCAACGGGACTGTTTGCCACCGACGATATCTTTTTTAGCGGACCTTTAAATGCATTGGTTAGCGGCGACACAGCGAGTTTACTGACCAGCATCCATAAAACGAACTTCGAGATATTGTTGGTCGTTATTGGTGTGCATATTGTGGCCATCGCAGTCTATAAATGGCTTGGAGTTCCGTTATTAGCTGCCATGATTCACGGTAAACGCGCACAAAAAAGCGCACCCGAACTGCGTCACGGTGCGCTTGGAATCGTGCTAGCAGCGGTGATCATTGCGCTGCTGTTTTGGCTACTCTATTAATCTTTGTACTGGTCGTGACAACCTTTGCAATTGCGAGCGGCGGCCATGAATGACCGTTTCATGGCTGCTTCATCGCCACCTTGAGCTGCGCTCAGTAGCGCTTGCGCATCACTTTCGAGTTGTTCAGCACGCTCTTGGAAGTCACTCCAGTTTTCCCAAATGGCGGGAAGTGCATCGGTATTACTGCCCGGTTTGGCGCCTTCGGTCTCGAAGCCCGACCAAGGAATACTGCTCATGGCGGCAAAGTCAGCTGCACGGGCTGTAAATACGGCAGAATCCCACGCCACATCTCCTTTCACCATATCGCCCATTGCGGAAAAGTTGTTTTGCATTACAGACAGTGCTTTTTGGCGGTATTCAACGGCTTTATCAGCATCGTTGAAGGCGTTTTGCGCCGTGGCAGAGCCAATTAATGCGAATGTGCCGACCAAACCTGCTGTGATTAGTTGTGTAACTCTCATGGTTTTATCCTTGTTGTAGCGGTTTAACGACTGCAATACGCCTTTCGCCTCTATTTGGATTGCGTAACAGTAGCTGCTGCCAGTACTGTAGTGCAATACCATACATCGAACAAGGGGAAGCGAATGAAGGCGAGTATTCACCTGAGTAAGGTGACGTTAGCGTTGTTAGCAGCATTACCGATAGCTGCTACCGCATCGCAGACAACACCAATACGAGGACTTCAAGATAATTCATCCACGTTTGTGGCCATTCAAAATGCGACTATTGTGACCGAACCAGGGAAACAACTGGAAAACGCGACCTTAGTAGTTCGCAATGGGAAGATTATCTCAGTCAATAGCAACAACCGCGCACCAGATGGTGCACGCGTGATTGACGCAACCGGTCACACGATTTATCCGGGTTTTATCGACGCTTACAGCAACTATGGTGTCCCCAAGCCTGAACAAGCCGAGCGCCGCTCACGTAACGTTCCCCCTATCTATAACAATAAGCGTGAAGGCGGTAATGCCGCGAATGATGCAATTCATGCGCAGCAAGATTGGTTTCAGTCATTCGCAACCGATAGTAAAGCGGCTACACCCTATATCGAGCAAGGTTTTACAGCCGTTCAAAGTGCGCGATTAGATGGTATTTTCCAAGGGCAGGCAGTGACAGTCTCGTTGGCCGATAAAATTGCAAATGATGTGATTTATCGCGCTGAAGCCAAACATTTTGGCTCTTTTGATAAAGGGAGTTCCAAACAACAGTATCCATCATCTTTGATGGGCTCGATTGCATTGGTTCGGCAGACTTTGGCAGATGCAAACTGGTACGAATCTGCTTATGGTAAAGACGCACACAATGGTCCAGTTGAGTTCAACGCCGCGCTGGCTGAACTAACTGGTATCGAGCAACAGGGTATGGTCTTCCGAGTTGAAGACGATAAAACACTGCTCCGTGCGCATGATTTGCTGAGTCAGTTCGAAGTTCCAGTGACCTATGTCGGTTCGAATTACGAGTATGCACGCATTGATGCTATTAAAGCAGCGAACTCGAAGGTGATTCTACCGTTGAACTTCCCCAGTGCACCTGCTGTAGATGGTGTCGATGATGACCTCGACGTTGAGTTGGCCGATTTGCGGCATTGGGAGCGCGCTCCAGGTAACGCCGCCGCACTTGCTCAAGCAGGTATCGATTTCTCATTTACGATGAACCAACTCGAAAAAGCGGGTGAGTTTTGGCCGAACGTACGCAAAGCCGTTAAACATGGTTTAAGTAAAGATGTTGCTCTTGCTGCACTTACCACAGTACCCGCTGAAATTGCTGGCATTGGTGATAAAGCAGGTAAGATTGCGACCGGTTACATGGCCGACTTTGTGATTGCAGAGGGTGATTTGTTCACCAACGGTGAAATCAAATCGGTATGGTTGCAAGGTGAAGAAGTATCGTTAAAACCACTGACCAAAGCATTGTTCGCTGGTGACTTTGATATCCAAATCGCCAACGAATCTGCGCGTCTAACCGTGAAAGACGGGAAGAGCGTCAGTGGCGAATTAACTGTTGGAGAGCAGTCGAATAAACTCCGCAATGCTTCGCGCACTGATGAAGTACTTCAGTTTGTTGTTGATGCTGATTTTGCTGGTGTTAATGGCGCTTGGCGGATGCGCTTAAATCAAGTTGCAGATACCAATTATCGCGGTACTGCGGTTGCACCAGATGGTCGTTCAATCGACATAACCGCTACGCGGACGAACACGACTGAAGCAGAGCAGGATAAGTCTGACTCAGAAGCGGTGAGTTATGTAAGTCAATTGACCTTTCCAAACGTCGCTTATGGACAGACAGCCCTGCCAGAGCGGGTCAACCTGCACATCAAAAATGCAACGGTCTGGACAGCAGATGAAGCGGGTGTGTTAGAAAACACAGACATACTGGTGCGTGATGGCAATTTCTATCGCATCGGTGAGGATTTGAGTACACCACGCGGCTATACGGTGATTGATGCGACTGGTATGCATGTGACGCCAGGCATTATTGATGAGCATTCCCACATTGCGATTGATCGTGGTGTGAACGAGGGTTCAGAAGCGTTGACTTCAGAAGTGCGTATCGGTGATGTAGTGAACCCGGATGACATTCACATTTATCGTTCATTAGCAGGCGGTACTACCATGGCGCAATTACTCCATGGTTCAGCAAACCCTGTTGGCGGTCAAGCGCAAGTGATTAAACTGCGTTGGGGTGCAACGGGCGATCAAATGAAGTTTGATGCGGCACCGCCAAGCATCAAATTTGCGTTAGGTGAAAACGTGAAGCAGTCGAATTGGGGCACTACCTTTACCACCCGCTACCCGCAAACGCGGATGGGTGTTGAAACCGTGATTCGTGATGGTTTCACCGCAGCACTGGAATACGCAGAACGAAAAGAAGCGTATGACCGGTTGAGTCGCAGTGAAAAAGCGAAGACAGCGCCACCGCGCAATGACTATCGTCTGGATGCACTGCTAGAAATTCTCAACAGCGAGCGATTTGTGCACGCGCATTCTTATGTGCAATCAGAAATCTTAATGTTAATTCGATTGGCAGAAGAGTTTGGCTTCACTCTCACCACGTTCACGCACATTCTCGAGGGTTATAAAGTTGCCACCGAGATGGCTAAACATGGCGCCGGTGGCTCAACGTTTGCGGATTGGTGGGCGTACAAATTCGAAGTGTATGACGCGATTCCACAAAATGCTTGTTTAATGCATGAGAAAGGTGTTCTGACAAGTATTAACTCGGACTCGAATGACCTGCAGCGTCGGTTAAATACCGAAGCGGCGAAAGCAGTACGGTATTGTGGTGTATCTGAGCACGAAGCCTTGCAAATGGTGACACTCAATCCTGCCAAGCAGCTCAAAGTAGACGAGTATGTGGGTAGCATTAAAGAAGGCAAGCATGCGGACTTTGTGGTCTGGAATGCGCATCCTTTGAGTGCATATGCGCAGCCTCAGCAAACGTGGATCAATGCACGTAAGTACTTTGATCGGGATCGTGATGCGGAATTGCGCGTCGCCTTGGTTGAAGAAAAGCAGCAATTGATACAAAAGGTACTCGGTAGCTCGGCGAGCGACCGAAACGGCAGTGGCGGTAGCTACAAGCAACCACAACCGACCTGGCATTGTGACTCAGAGCATGATGTCTGGATGGATGCATTTGCTTTAGACACTCATAATCACGGAGGCCAACACTAATGAAAAACTTAATGAAAGCGGTGTTAGCCGCCAGTGTCATCGGTGCTAGTGTTGCCGCTACCGCGCACGATATGGTTCCTGGTGAGCCGCAACAACAGCCGATCTTGTTGCAAGGTGGTACTTTGTACACCATCACTAATGGCATTCAAGAAGACACTGACTTGCTGTTTGCTGAAGGTAAAATTACTGCCATTGGTCGTGATTTAGCTGCGCCAGAAAATGCTCAGGTTATCGACGTGACTGGCAAGCATATTTATCCTGGCTTAATTGCTTTGGATACCACGCTAGGCTTGGTTGAAATTGGAGCGGTACGCGCCACTGACGACCAAGATGAAGTGGGTAACATTACGCCAGAGGTGAGTGGTCACACGGCTTATAATCCAGACTCTGAAGTGATTCCAACCATTCGCTATAACGGCATTACGCATGCGCAAATTGTGCCGCAAGGCAATTTGATCATGGGACGCTCGAGCTTGTTGCAAACCGATGGCTGGACCTATGAAGATGCTGCTGAAGCGTTGAACGTTGGTGTTCACCTGAGTTGGCCGCGAGCGGGTTTGAATACCGCTTGGTGGGAACGGCGTTCACCAGAAGAACAACGTAAAGCTAATGCGGAAGCGTTGGAAGAGCTCAAGCAGGCATTCATTGATGCACGAGCTTATTACGATGCGAAGCAAGCAGGCGAGCTGAATGGCACGGATTTACGCTGGGAAGCGATGAGTGGTTTGTTTGACGGCTCCAGTACGTTGTTTGTTCATGCCAACGATAAACGTCAAATGGAGCAGGCGATAGACTTCTCCCAAGAGCACGGATTTGAGTTGGTGCTGATGGGTGCTCGCGATGCTTGGCGCATGACTGAGCAATTAGCTGCTGCTGAAGTGCCGGTTGTTTATGGTGCTATGTACGGCTTACCGTCGCGTCACGATGAAGCTTATGACCAAGCCTATGCAACGCCAGCGGCGCTTGCAGATGCTGGGGTGAACTTTGCACTCAGCTATCCTGGTTATTGGGATATTCGTAACTTGGCATTCGCGGCAGGTAACTCGGTTGCTTATGGACTGGACCATGCGACTGCACTTGAGGCGATTACTCTCAAGCCAGCCCAAGTCATGGGTGTTGCTGATAAAGTCGGTTCATTGGAAATCGGAAAACAAGCTTCGATAGTTGTCTCTGAGGGCGATATCTTGAATCATCTCGAACAAGATATTCAACTTATGTTTATCGACGGTCGATTGGTTGATTTGAACAACCGTCATATGCAACTGTATAAGAAGTATCAGCAAAAGCCGTAAGCTGGCCTCGTTAGGGAAAAGCCGAGCCTCTGTGCTCGGCTTTTTTGTGTCAAAATGTGATTTTATGCGACTAATCCTTGTCAAATTCCTTGGCTGTGGCAGTATCAATGCATAGGGACGCTATGATAACAAACTGAAGCGATAAAGGTATCACATGGCTTTACATCGACAGTTCTCCAACGACGGAAAAGAATTGATCATTGCGATCAAAGGGAAGTTCGATTTCAATTTGGTACAAGAGTTTCGACAAGCCTACAACAATATCGGTGAAGAACGCCCCACAGTCATTATTGATTTACGCGAAACCGAGTATCTCGATAGCTCAGCGCTTGGGATGCTATTGAATATGCGGAAATCATTGGGTAATTCTGTGCGTGGTATTCACATTATTAATTGTCGGCCTGAAGTACGTAGTATTCTCGATATTTCACGTTTCGATAAACTATTTACGATTGAGTAAGCAATCAGACGGCAGGGCGTATGCATGTAGTTCATGATCATTCGAAGCTTGCCACTGATGTGCTGCACCAACTCGAACAACTCGATTTCGAGTTTGTCACTGCTGGGTATTCGGAAGCAGTTGCCCGCAACGGTCTGCTCAGTAGCGATATCACTATCTTCATCTATGCGGCGCAAACTCAACTTGCGCCAGCTCTGCGTAAACTCTTTCAACAAGCCCGTGAAGATGACTTTGAAGCGGACATCAATGACTGTTTGATCATTACTGATGATGCGCGTCAACTGGGTCGTTGGAATGATGACCGGCGTAAGTTTTTCGTTGACGTGGTGCTTTGGCCCGAGCCTATCGGTATTTTGAAAACACGAATTCAGTCATTAGAGCATGCCAATAGCTTACGCGCTGAATTAACGCAAACACGCCATTCTCTCGCATGGCACGCCACCCGTATTGACCGCGAACATCAGTTGGTCGAGCATATTTTCCGTAACGCGCTGAGCCGTAACTATCTCGAGTTTCCTCACATTCGGACCTACCTCACGCCAGTGTCCAAATTTAATGGTGACTTGTGCTTGGTGGCGCCTGGACCGATTGGCAATATCTACGTATTTATGGCTGACTTTACTGGGCATGGACTTGCGCCTGCGACGGGTGCATTGCCGTTGTCACAGGCCTTTTTCGCAATGGCGGATCGTGGCGTTTCGGTTGCCGAAATGGTGACTGAGTTCAATTTCCGTTTGAATCGAT